>JBKJSZ010000116.1:0-5909 GCA_046593675.1 Ferruginibacter sp. | reverse complement strand
ATATGTAATACTATGCTAAACGTGATTATAAAAAAAATAAATAATCAGTGTAGAAACGCAGAAAATTATTAACACACGGATGACGCAGAATGAGAGATTTATCAATTGATACTTCGGCGAAATAGATTCCAAGCATTAGAATTTTTTATCTTCAAAATTCTGCTTTATAAAAAAAATTACAGTCGCAGACTTGTGATTTAAAGAGACACAAATAATCAATTTCATACAATTATCTTATCGCATATCAAACGATCTTCTGAAATTAAATAACAGATGTATAGTACTACCTGTAACAGATTGTTATTTGCAGTTCTGCAATCTT
Source organism: Ferruginibacter sp. (assembly GCA_046593675.1). Lineage (GTDB taxonomy): Bacteria > Bacteroidota > Bacteroidia > Chitinophagales > Chitinophagaceae > Ferruginibacter. The sequence continues at coordinate 5,587 of JBKJSZ010000116.1, read as the reverse complement.
GTTAACATCTTTTCTGATTGATTCTTATTAGTGGCATTTTATTTAAGGGTATATCTCACAAACCTATGACGTTATGAATGATAATACTATAATAGATACTGATAAGGTTAAATGGAAAAAACTAAAAAATCTTCCGGATAAATATTTTTTGATCTGTATGGCAATTGCCAATTAAAAGTTGAATTAAAAGAGTGTGCATTTATCAAGGTTCCTCTTTAACAATACTATGAGGATATGCATGCAAAGGATTGTGAAAAACAAGAAGAAGCATTACAGAAAAATTCTGATCTACTACAATTTAGCTAAAAATAAAATCAGACAAGATTTTTTTCCAATAACGTGACAATGTTGTCGCAAGTAACGTAATTGACGTGTTTGGATAACCGCTATATAATTCCACTTGCTTTTTGTTGCAATTATTTCAGCAACAATTCTGTTGCAAATAAAATTGTGGATTTTATTTTGCAACAGAAAATATTTTGCATCACAAAATGATGATGAACTCCAGTTTCAGGTTATTCTTAAAAATGTTTTTTTCGATCATGGGCAAGACATGCTCCTTCTTCCAGAATTTTTTTTGCATTGCTGATAGCGTATAGTAATTTTTTTAGAAACTATTTTTATTACATTTATAATGAGTGACACATTTCTGAAGTAAAATATGTGGAAGCTAAAAGCCGGTATAAAAAAGCCGCCTCATTTAATAATGAGCCGGCTTCTTTTTTTAGTACTTCCTATTATTGTTTGATAATAGTTTGTGTTCTCCTGTCTTTACCCTGAACAGTTTCCAATAGATATAATCCCGGCATTAAATTATTACCTACCTGAATAGTTTGCCCAGCATTTAATCCTCTTAATGTTTGTATCACTCTTCCCTGTAAATCTAATATCCTCAGATTTATTTTCTCCAAACGGTTATCACTCATAATGGTCATAGTGAAAAAATCCTTTGAAGGATTAGGGCTGGCTTTTATCTGCCATAATGCCTTAGCTTCTGCTGGCTTTGAATTAATGATTTGCATATTCCTGCTTTGAGCTATTGCGCCTCGACCTGCAACTGTACAAGGTTGTAACTGTACAAAATTAGAATTCTGGCTTGCTCCTTCCAATGCATTTTTTACTGCTTCTGCTCTTGCTCTTAAAGGATTTCCTGAACTTATAACCGGATTAGCGCAAAGTATAGCATTGGCTTCGGCCATTACATCGCTTACGGAAGCAAAACCAGCTGCATTTGCAGAATTGGTACCCGGAGCATAAATAAGTCTTGTATCCACAACAAAGCCATTTAAAACATTCAATTTTAAAGCAGCAAATTGGGCGGAGAGCATATAAGACATATTTGTAGCCGTAGCAGATAACAACCAGCTCTTAAGGCTTGTTTTACCCGCATTAGTCTGGGTATTTGTGGGTGCCGGACATCCTGCAACCGGGTCGAAATTTCCACCAGAAGCAGTTCTCAGGCAAAGTGCATTAAGGGTACATAAATTACTGGCGGTAATAATAGCCTGACCGTTTTTATTTGCCCAGAAACCAAGGCCTCCACCACCAGTTCTGCCTGCTCCCAGGCATACGTTTCCAAATAAAACGGTTGGTGGATTTACACATGCGTTTAAACTTAAACTGGCTGTTGTTGAAGTGGTATGAACCCAGCCTGTCTGGTTACCTTCCGTAACCGTATAGTTACCTTTTGCAAGTGATGTAAAAGAAGTGGTTCCAGCCACGCCCGTTACCTGGTTGATTGGACCAACCGGAAGGCTGTTTTCATCAGTTCCGGAAAGAGAAATTGGCCAATTTGCAACTGGTAAATTGTCATCATCCAACCCATTTGTATTTAGGTCATAGAATTTTTTTGCTGTGACTGTTATATTGCAATCAGTCCATGTATAACTGGCATTGTCATTAACTGATCCAACTGCAGCAACAATTGCATCATTACCAGCTACCGTACCGGTATAACAGAAATTTGCAATTCCGCTTGCATTAGTAAACGCAAATCCTGAACTGGCGCTGTTAGGACCTGTAATGGTAAAATCTACTCTTACACCAACAACCGGCGCATTGAATTGGTCGGTTACCAGCGCATCCCAGCAATGATTGGTATTTATAGCACCACTTCCGGTTTCCGGCGTAAGTACTAAACTGGTAACAGTAGCAATGGGTGCAAACGACTGCCCACCCAGATAACCATAAGAATCAAAAAATCCAAAACCATACACCAAAATACCGATTGGCAAAGAACTGGTTACGCGGTGTACTCCTACGGTTACAGGTACTTTAGCACCTGAAAAACTGGTAGCCGGAATGGCATTCCATAATCCACCCGCTACGGTAATTCCGTCTATCTGAACGGTTCCAATATTAGCCGTGGGTGAGGTTATGTTAATCCAATTGTTAGGGATATTTAATGTTCCTGCAGAAATGGTATAAGCATTTAAAAATTGTTCGTCAGGAGGCACGAGTGCAAAAAATGATCTGAAACTACACCATCCGCTTCTGAGCTTCTTGAATATTGCCCTACCAATATAGGTTCATTAGAAGTAACCCTGTTATAAGTTGTGCTGCCTAATATGGTTTCAAAAAACTGTCCTGCATTTAAAGTTGCAACCAAAATTCCATTAACATTTACGTTGGTACCATTTGTTTGGGCCATAAATCTAAAAACATCTCCGCCAAAACGGGTTTCTAATGGAACGGTTAGAAAACTTTTGCCCCACGAACTTAAAGGAGGTAATTGTTCTACCAGGTGATCGCAGGCTCTTAAAGTACCTGATATATTCGTACACTGGGCACCACCAAAAACACTGATTGGCTTATCAGATGATATTTTTGTACCTGTATAATCTGCATTTACAGCAACAGACCTTAATTGATAAACCTGCCCTTGCTGCAAACCTATGGTTACGGGAACACCAGCTGTAAATAGTCCATCTGTAAAGGAAGGAATAATTGTTACGGTGGTAGCATTTTGTGTGGCTACTATAGTAGCTTGAGTAGGAATAGCATTTCCAAAATCTCTAAAATATGCCATAACATAATAATCATTGCCGATTGCATCCAGCGGGAAGCCTAAAAATGCATCTGTTGAGGCAGTTTGTGCATTCATACCATACACAGTAACTTCTGTAGTGGCGGTTATATGAATTCCTTTATCTTCTGCTATGAACGAAGATTGTATCTGTGCTGTACCAGGAATGGTTACACTTTGCAATCCTCCCGCTCCAATGTTTACAACAGTATTGAATGCAATACCGGGAATGTCAATCGTAACCGTAGACGCTGATTCTGCTGTTATGTATAATTCGGTATTTACCGCATCATAATTTCCCGGAAAACAAATCCAGAATTCGGTGCCCTTGCTATCTTGTCCAATTGCATTTGAGATACTTCCCATTGCAAAAATTAACATGAGTATTCCTAACCTGAATCTGGTTAAAAAGGTTTTTAATAAATTTTTCATCTTACATTATTTAGTGATGGTTAAATTTTATTTTATTTTTTCTACAGTTACATTTCTATACTCAAATTTTGAGATCACCGCTACATACGTCGGACTCACCTGTGATGGGGAGGTTACATATTCTTTGTGACTGTTGTTTGAGCAATCAGAATAAGAAGATATTCCCGGAGGAATTACAATTGATTTTTGACCTGCAGCTCCTTGTTTGCCTTTTTCCAATTGTGTAGAAAAAACTTCTGTCCAGCTTATTTTTACGGGAAAACTATTGTTATTATTAAATTTCAGGAAAACAGTTTTTTGTCCATCACACTCTTTAAATGTGTAATAAAAATCCACTTGGGAAACTGTTTTATCTAAAATCCAGGTGACAGAATTCACCTGCATTTTCATATTGTTCTGCGCATACAGAAAGCTGCACAAAAACAAGATGGGTAAAAGCATCAATTTTTTTTGTTTCATGATAGATGATTTAATTGTTAAAAAATAGGAACGGGTTTACAGGATGAGACTTTATTTTTTCTGTTATATACAAAAGCATTTAGGCTGTATGCTTATGCATATAGGTTTAATACTTTTTATATTCCGGAGTTTTCAGAAATTATTTCCTGTGGAAAAAAGTTAAGAGAAGGTGTTAAATAATAGCGTGAGAATTCTTCAATATGATATTTGGGTATGTATAGTTACATATTAAAATTTAATATACAAATTTTATTTTATTTCATTTGCAAGCAGCATCTGCTATAAGAACGTTGGGTTAACTGTTCAATATTGTATGATTTTAGAACATAGGTTCATTTCAATTTTATAAAAGAAATTTTATTTAAACTGCAGTTTATTTTTCAACTCACTCAACTAAGCTCAAAAAGATATCCCATACATTAATATCTTATAAAATTATTTTTAAAGATAGATGAACAACTCATAAATATGTTTGGTGATAATTTTGTTGATATATATCCAACTTTAATTTTTAAACACTGAAATTTTATCAATTATATTTTATATCATCACAAACAAAATAAAAATATCAATTCAACCTTGGCCTCGTTTTTTAATGGTGCTTTAATTTAGTTGCCATTCTTCCGATTAAAAAAAACAACAGGAACGATACAATTTCTTTTTAATAAATGGCCAACAATTCTTCATAAAAATTTTACATAAATAAGCCAGTATTTACCTGGCTTATTTTTATATACCAATTTCAATGTTGGAAATTTTTGATGATCAATAACAACCAAAGAAAATAAGGAAATAATAAATTCTACTGAATAAGGATGTACAAAACGAGTTACAACATAATTAATCTGTAAATTCTAAACTATTTATAATTAATTTGTCCTTAACATCCATTTTAATTTGAATGAAAACATTAGAGAGGAAACTTGGTCTCAAGCAGGCAACGGCAATCAACATGATTGATATGGTAGGCATCGGGCCTTTTATCACTTTACCTATGGTGATCAGTATGGTGAATGGCCCATATTTTTTATATGCCTGGCTGGCTGGTGCATTTTTATCTTTTGTAGATGCCATGATATGGAGTGAATTGGGAACTGCATTTCCAAAATCAGGAGGCAGCTATAATTTTTTAAAAGAAGCGTATGGAAAAAATTCCGGTGGAAAGCTAATGAGTTTTTTATTCGTCTGGCAAACCATGATTCAGGCTCCCCTGGTGATTGCTTCAGCTGCTATCGGCTTCGCAAAATATTTTTCTTACCTCGTTCCCCTGAGTTCATTTATGTCGAAGCTGGTAAGTGGAAGCCTGGTGATAATGATCATTATATTATTATATAGAAAAATTGAATCGATCGGAAAAATAAGTGTGGTATTATGGTTCTCGGTTATAGCCACTATTTTATGGATCATTGGTGGCGGTATTGCACATGGTAATATGTTACAGCCGGTAACACAAATCAACGATGGCTTAACTGTAAATTATGCATTTATTGCAGCGATAGGTTTTGCAAGTGTAAAAACCGTTTACAGTTATTTAGGTTATTATAATGTGTGTCATTTAGGAGGAGAAATTATCAATCCTTCAAAAAATATTCCTAGAAGTATGTTTTTGTCTATTGCTGGAATCACCGTATTATACCTGCTCATGAACATTAGTGTGGTGAGTGTAATTCC
>JBKJSZ010000060.1:0-2591 GCA_046593675.1 Ferruginibacter sp. | reverse complement strand
ATAATTTTTTATCATCCGTGCACCTTCCGTTCCATCTGTGTTTGCGCCAGACAAAACCAGCACTGCCAGTTCATTTTTATATACAATGGCTGCGGATTCAAAAGTTACATCAATAGCCGGACGGCAATAATGAACTTTTTCCGAAACATCCAGAGAGAATATTTCATTTTTTTCAACCAGTAAATGATAATCTGCGGGCACTATATAAATATTTCCGGGAATTATTTTTTCTTTGTCCTCAATTTCTTTAACGGGCAAAGAGGCTACCATATCCAGTAAATTTTCGAGTGCAGATTCTGCATCTGCTTTGCGGTGAAGAATAATTACAACCGGGAAAGGAAGATTTTTTTTTAACTTAGGAATAACCTGCAATAACACATTTAATGCACCAGCAGAACCCCCGATGATAAAAAATTTTATATTCGTTTTTAAGAATTCTTTCTCCATATCCTGTCTTTATAGCTGAAAATTCTATATGAGTTTACCATAGGGCTCAATCGCAAAGTTTCTTTTGATCCTAATGCCAGAAACCCTAATGTATCAAGGCTGTCTTTAAATGTTTTTAAAACTTTATTCTGCAGATCTTTTTCAAAATAGATCAACACATTTCTACAAAGTATTAATTGAAATTCGTTAAAGGATTTATCGGATACCAGATTGTGTGTTGAGAAAACAATTTTATCTTTTAATTCCTGTGCAAAAAGTGTTTTGTCATATTTGGAAGTGTAATAAGACGAAAAATCTCTTTTTCCGCCAGAAGCAATATAATTTTCAGAATAAAGTTTCATTTTGCTGGTGGGAAAAATGCCTTTTGATGCAGATTGAATTACATCCGGATTTATATCGGTTGCATAAATAATACTTTTATGAAGCAGCCCGGCTTCTTTTAAAATAATGGCCATACTAAAAGCTTCTTCGCCGGAAGAACATCCTGCATGCCAAATGCGTATATGCGGATACGTTGATAAAATTGGAACAATCTCTTTTCGTAAAAAGGTAAAAAATGAAATATCCCGAAACATTTCAGTAACATTAACAGTAATCTCTTCTACAAATCTTTTAATGAAATTTTTATCTGTTCTGATCTTATAGCGCATTTCTGCTATGCTTGCAAAATTATCCATTGCAAACAGCCTGTTCATTCTTCTGGATAGGGAAGCTTTAGCATATTCGCTGAAATCATACCCATAAAATTTATGCACATCCTGAAGGATCAACTCTATTTCATTATCAGCGAGTATAATTTCCACTTAAAAATCTTTCAAAACATTTAATAAAATATTTACACCCACCGGCTTTGTAACATAGGCATTTGCACCAGCGAGCAGGCACAATTCTCTATCCTCCCGCATGGCTCTTGCCGTAACCGCAACAACCGGTAAATTTTTTAAAGCCGGATCTTTTTTTATGATATGAATAGTTTCATAACCATCAATCTCAGGCAACCTCATATCCATTAAAACACAATAAATATCTTGTTGAACTTTAAAAATTTGAAGACATTGTTCGGCCGATGATGCAGACATACATTTGAATCCATGGCGATTTAAAGTAGCTTTCATTGCAAAAACATTCCGGTCATCATCATCTACAATCAATATTTTTTTTTGAATCTCCATTCTTTTTTTATGAATTTTCGTATAGCCAAACCCTCAGCAAGGAAATCAGTTGATCAATATCTACCGGTTTTGAAATATAATCAGATGCACCTGCTTCCATACATTTCTCGCGATCACCCGTCATAGCTTTTGCTGTAATGGCAATGATGGGCAAAGAACGATGTATTGGGTTTTCTCTAATATTTCTTATTGCTTCATAGCCATCCATTTCAGGCATCATAATATCCATTAACACAATAGAAATATCTTTATTATCCTGTAATTGCCTAAGACCATCTTTACCATCCATAGCCGTTATTACCTGCATGGAATATAATTCGAGCACTTTAGACAAAGAGAAAATATTTCTAACATCATCATCCACAATCAATATTTTTTTTCCAGACAGAACCTCTGTCAAAGTTCCTAAACGCTGACGGCTGTGTTCTTTGCCATTTTTGGTTTGTTCTTCCATAATATGCAGGAAGATGGAAACTTCATCTAATATCCTTTGAAATGAATGCGCCGTTTTTATAACTATGGAATCTGCATATTGTTTTATACGGTTCTCTTCTGTTTTAGATAAGCTGTTTCCCGTAAATAAAATAACAGGTATATGTTCGAGCCCGGACATTTTTTTTACTTTCTCTAACACTTCATAAGATTCCAGGCCGGGTATTCCCATATCCATGATTACACAATCTACCCCGTCTTTTTGTAAGGCATTTACACTTTCCGTGATATCAGTAGATATGACCGCAGATACATCAAAATTTCCTAAGTAATAAGCAAGTGCCTTTGCATGTTTAGAATTTTCTTCAATAATTAAAACTTTTTTATTTTCTTTTTTAAGCACCTTTTCAATTTTTTGAAATATTTCCTTCATCTCATGCATGGCAAAAGGCTTATAAATAAAATCAATCGCACCTTTCATAAGGCTTTCATTCTTTGCATTTATGCTGCTCATCATATGAACAGGAATATGCCTGGTAG
>JBKJSZ010000025.1:0-3384 GCA_046593675.1 Ferruginibacter sp. | reverse complement strand
ATTTAAAAGGGAAATGGATTCAATAAAAGCAGATTATACATTTAAATCATATCCGGGTGCCACACATGCATTTACCAATAAAAATGCAACTGCCGTTGGACAAAAATTTAATATTCCGATCGCTTATAATGCGGTGGCTGATTCAACTTCGTGGGAGGATATGAAGGCATTCTTCAATAAGATCTTTAAGTAATAATCTAGTACGGTTATAAAAAATCCCACACAAATTGTATGGGATTTTTTTATGTTCTATATATTTATTTTATCTAAAAGGTGTACTAAATCTCACATCAGTAATAATAGTATTATCTGTTAAGGTTTGCATGAACGCCAGTAAATTCGCGCGATCCTGAGGCGCTACACCATGAGCAGGCGTATTACTTGCCAGCATCGTTGCAATATCTCTCACACTTCCATTATGAAATAAACTTTGAGTGTTAGCAATGTTTCTTAAACTTCCTGATTTAAATCTTCTTTCATTGTTGATGCCAAGATCATTATTATCAGGAATTGAAAATGGAGGAGCAGCAGAATTCATAAACATGGGAGGTGTATGGCAGTTTGCACATGTTGGTCCTCCATTAGGACCTCTGGCTGTTAAAAATAATTGTTCACCTGCTGCTTCAGCTGCGGTAAAAGTTTGTTGCCCCTGTTTTACTTTATCATACTTTGCATTGTAAGTCACAATCGCTCTTAAATATTGTGCTAATGCTTTTGATACTTTGAAAGAGTCTATGGATGTAGAACCAAAGGCTGCATTGAATAAAGCCGGATAATAGGATAGTGCCTGCAGTTTGGTAATAAGTATTGGTAAAGTCATACCCATTTCCACATGATTTTGAATCGGTTGTAAAACCTGGTCTTCTAAAGTGGCAGAACGTTCATCCCAGAACATTTTTCCTGAACGATAAAAACGAAGGTTTAATGTATTCATAGACGTTCTGGTAGTTAATCCGCCTAAAAATCCTAAACTGAATTGTGCATTATCTGTAAAACCAGCTTCCTGTTTGTGGCAACTGGCACAACTGATGGTATTATTACTCGATAAATTTTTATCGTAAAATAATACGCGGCCTAATGTAGCTCCGGCATCAGTAATTGGGTTATTGGCGGGTGTATTGTCATTTACATTTAAGGCAGTTTGAATATGTGCCGGAAAAACAACATTACTGTAATTAAGAGGCGTTACCGGTAAGTTTAATGGAGAGGTAATAATTGGTGTAGTGATCACTACATCCTTTTTTTTACAGCTCTGAATCAGACTTAAAGAAAGTACTGTTGCTAATAAAATTTTGTTTTGCATGGTTGGTTTATTCTGGTAATTAATTAGACGAACTTTTTTTGTTGTTCCTTCTCTTAATATAATTATTCTTCTTCCATTCCTGTGCGACTGTCATCAGGCGGCCGGTCATGCGGAGGACGATCGTGCATGGGTCTGTCTCCACGCTTTTCACCCGGTGAATGTGGTGGTCCTCCCATCATATTCAGCACTTCCTCTATGGCGGCATCAAATTTTACTTTTTGTTCCTTGTTACATATCGTTCTGACAGCCGTAAAATGATCGAATGTAATTTTTGATAGCTCACTGTTGATGGCATTGATTTTCTGTAAAGCTATTTCTTTTGTAGTATCAGAAACAGCTTTTCCTAATAAACTAAAATACGCCTCTCTTGCTTGTTTTAAATCATCTTTCAATCGCCTCGTTGCTTTACGATGTGCTTTAACCAATTCATAATATTTCTCTTTCTGCACACTGTCCATTCCTGTTTTTTTGATCAGAAATTCTGCAGGTGAATTGATAGCTGATCTTTTGTCCTTATTATTTGATGTCCACATATAAATCAATGCTGCGGTGTTGAACAAAAGAAGCGTTATCACAATTCCAGTAAGTAATTTATTCTTGTTCATATTAATAATTAAAATCTCCGGTCAGCTGATAACTGTTCGCAAATTCCTGTATGGGATTAATATGTTTTGGTTTCGATGCATTATTTTTTAGAAAATAAACATTCAGGACCAAGAGTAAGGATAATGCCAATGCGAATGATGGTCTCCAAACTGAAACAGGATCCATTTTTTTTTGCATTTTTCCGATTAACCGGGAGTAATAAAATGGTTTCGGATCTGCGTCAGATATTCCAACCAGGCTTTCTAAATAATCATCTGTTAACGGAGTTTTCATCTTTCTGTTTTTTCAAGTATTTTCTGCAGGTTTACTTTTGCTCTGCTGATCAAAGATTCAATGGCTTTTACAGATATTTTCATGATTTTTGATACTTCCTCATAATTCATTCCCTGAATTTTTATCAGCGTAAAAGCAATCTGCTGATTCTCCGGTAAAAGTTTAATGGCTTTAAAAAGGATTTTACCTTTTTCTTTTTTATCGAGCATCAGCCCCGGGTGATAAAATGGTTCTTCCGGTTCAGATTGTATCCACGGAACAAATACAGCAAACCTTCTTTTCGTTTTTGTTTTTTTTATTTTATCTAATGCCTTATGAACGCTTATCCGATATATCCAGGTTGATAATGCCGATTCACCTCTAAATGAATGTATAGATTCATATACTTTCATAAAAACTTCCTGCGATAAATCTTCTGCATCTTCCTCATTTTGAACCAATGACAAAACGGTATTATATACACGCTTATGATAAGTCTCTACCAGCCATTTAAATGCGGGCTCATTCTTTTCCCTCAAAAGTTTTAATAACTGCTCGTCGTTCAAATGATAAAAATTAGACGCCTATAATTACCAAATCCTTCTTTTTCTTAAATTATTTAGTCAAATTTTGAGGCCACGAAACTATTCCTGCTCTGCAATGCGAAAAATCTGTAGCAGGTACTTTTCTAATCATTACAATATGACCGCTGGAAGGATTTTTGGAAACATTTTTTTTCTCCTCCGATAATACCAATAGTTTCAGCTTTTTGTAAAAAGCAACTTTCTCTTTTGATTTCATTCCTTTGGTATTTATCAATATGCTGAATTCACCTTCACGTCCGCAACCTGAAGCTATAAATGCTACCATTTTTTTGAAACTTCTTTTCTGTTTTTTATAAAATTTCAGCAAAAAATCATCAGAAGGTGTGCCTGTACCAATGCTGTTAAAAGAAACGGCTACATCATATTGTATATTTTGAGATTGGCTTACAGAGGTGATCAACATCAATAAAACGATCAGAGTCATTTTCATAATTCAAATTTTATAGTGGAACATACATCATTTATTTCAATTGGATAGTATAATTGGCGGAAGGTTTACTGGTGTTAAAAAAGTTAGGACATAACTGCGTACTTTTGCCGCATGACTATAGAATTACTGAAAGATATGAGAGACCGTTTGGTGGTTTTGAGGAGGTTTCTTTGACGTCGCTAATCGTG
>JBKJSZ010000021.1:0-7612 GCA_046593675.1 Ferruginibacter sp. | reverse complement strand
CATCATTTAAAATATCGCTCTCAATACTTTTAAATAATGGTTCTCTTGATTATAGTGATTCTGTTCTTTCCACTTTTGATATGGTGATTGCTTCGGTACATTCCAATTTAAAAATGACTGAAGAAAAAGCCATGATGCGATTGATGAGGGCTATTGAAAATCCTTATACAACTATTTTAGGACATATGACGGGCAGGTTACTCCTCAGCCGGAATGGATATCCTGTTGATCATAAAAAGATAACAGATGCCTGTATTGCGAATGATGTGGCCATCGAATTGAATGCACATCCAAACAGACTGGATATTGACTGGAGACATATAGGCTATGCTTTAGATAAAGGAGCAAAAATTTCGATTGATCCGGATGCGCATTTTATTAATGGATTAACTGACACTAAATATGGTGTATTGGTAGCACAAAAAGCCGGTGTAACAAAAGAACAAAATTTAAGCAGCTATTCTTTAACAGAAATAGAAACCTATATCAACACCAGGAAAGATAAAAAAGGAATCAGCGTTTTAAAATAGGGAAAGTAATAATGAAGGAAGTGCCTTCATGTTGTTTTGTTTCAAAACTTATTTGTCCATGTGCTACTTCCACCATTCTTTTACTCATGGCAAGCCCCAAACCTGTTCCTGATGTTTTTGTAGTGAAGTTTGGCGTAAATATTTTATCCCGGATCTCTTCTGCAATGCCTGATCCGCTGTCACTGATCACAATTGTCAGCTGATCATTTTCAATACGTTCTTCTACTTTAATTTTTATGGCAGGCTGTTCGGATGCCTGTATTGCATTTTGCAAAAGATTATTGAATATTCTATTGAGATGTGTACGGTCAGCTTTGATCCAGACCTCTTCTTCAACAAGCTGGACATTCCACTCGATGCGATCATCCGTTTTATAAAGAGTCAACACGTTTTGTAATTCTACATGCACGTTCACTTCTTCCATGGTTGCATTTTCAATATTGGCAAACTGGTTGAATTCTCCTGCTATATAACTCAGGTGATCTATCTGTTCTATTAAAGTGTTAGATACTACAGTGGCAAGTTCTTTAACATTGGGTTGATTTTCCTGAATAGATTTCAGCAGATACTGCATACTCAATTTCATGGGCGTCAATGGATTTTTGATCTCATGAGCAATCTGCTTTGCCATTTCACGCCAGGCGCTTTCCCTTTCCGTTTTGGCCAATGCCATTGCACTTTCCTCCAGTTTACTCACCATTTTGTTGTACTCAATTACTAACTCTCCTATTTCATCATTGCGTGTCCATTTTATGGCTTCATTCCGCTGCCCTATGTTAATACGTTTCATTTTTTCGGCAATGATGGAAAAACTCTTTGTGATGCGGTTCGTAATAAACAAGGCCACTATGCCAGCGATAAGAAATATAAATGCATTCAGATTAATGATGGTTACGAGAAAATTTGAAATTTCTGATTTCAACTTTGTTTCGGAAATGAAATAAGGAATATTCAGATAAGCATATTTATTTCCATAGGTATCAATTACCGGAATATAATTACTGATATATTGTAATTTGCCGATTTGTTCTTTTTGAAAATACTGTACTTCATTCAGATTATTAAGATGATAAAATGCACTTGGTTCCATGATAGTGCTGATGATACCTTTGGAATAAGGAAAGGGTAAAGACGAAACGTTCAGTTTCCCGTTCAGATCATATAAATTCACATCTGTTCCATGGATCTCCGAAATACGGTTTATTATTTTTGCAATTGACTCGCTGGATCGGATACTATCCAGTGAAACACTATCCTTTCTTTTCCATTCCTGCGTGATATAACTTTTCACTTCATTTTCCATGATATGAATAGCTTTGCTCAATTGTTCCCGGTTATTATTTTCATAACGTTTAATGAAAAATAATATAGTTGCAATTCCAATTACAAAAAAGGAAATCGCACAAATAAAAATAATTGTTCCATGAATCTGGTTCCGGATATTGAATTGCCAGAAAAAAGTTATTCGTTCAATATGAAACCTCGCTTTGAGTAAAATATTTATCACCCAAAACAATAAAGTGAGTAATAAGAAGGAACAAAACAGGTATGAAAAAAGTGTGATGGATTCAATGGCTAAACTATTTTCTCTGGTAATTACCACCATTCTTCCATTTCCGGCATTATACCATATCTCTGAATAATTGTTTTTTGTTCTTTTATAAAATTCCTGGTTAGGAAAATCATTTTTATTGAGTGAAGTGGCAAACGAATAATCATTATGGCTGTCTATGAGCTTCCAGTTATTATAGATCGCAAAGGCATACATGGAAGAATTTTCAATCGCATTTTCTCTTCCTCGTCCAAACAATTCAGGATATAGTGCATCATCTTTATCTTTAATAGGACTCACAATTATATACACAGTGCCTAAAGTATCACCGGAAGTTTCCTTTAGAATTTTTCTGCTGATGTAATTATACCTGTCGTAAGACACATCATAATAGAAGAGATCCTGTATTTCAGTGGGCTTTTTTTGTGAACTGTAAATGGTATTTAATTCATTAAGGTGCCAAGAATCCGGATTATTAAGCGGCCGTTCATCTTTATCATAAGCATAAATTTTAGTAGCAAACCGGTCTCTGAACACAGCCATATTATTGTTGGCGAGACTGTCTTTAAATACCTTACTTGTATAAGGTGATTTTAGTTTATCAAAATTTCTGCTTAGAAAATCTTCCTTGTAATCCGTTAGCATTGAATTGATGAGCACCTGAGAAGAAGGATCGGCTTTTGCGGATAACTGTTCTGCATAATGTTCGCGGCTTCTGATCTCTTTCGCATTCTTCTCTACTATGAGTAAACTTGTTATAGAAACTGAAAAGAAGAATAACCAGAAAACCAGTCTGGAAGAAATAATTTGTGAAGCCAGTAAATAAAATTTTTCATTGATCAGGAGGTAAACATAAAATATCAGCCATAAAAGAATATAAACGTCTAACCCTCTTTCAATTTTGCCAATACGAAAACTTAATAGGAGTAAACCAAATGATGTTATGGTTAATAAAAGTGGAATACTTGATTTAAAAAAAGGCTTTATAAAATGAACGAGCACCTGCGACAAAAAGAAATAACTGATCGCTAAACAGCAAAGAATAATAAATCCAAATACACTATAAATATTCAGGGTAAAGAAGTTGATGACATCAAACGATATTTTTGAATCTGCCACCATCGAACGAATGATGGCGGCACCGTCATATCCTGAAACAATAATTACCATGCTGCCACCTATAAGCAAAGGCCAATGTAATAAAGGATTACTTTTTAAAATACGCATCTCATGTTCCTGTACCTGAGTACGCAAGTATAAAATGAACCATACAAGAAAAAGTGCATTGATTAAAAGATCACCCAGCGATCGTAACACGAAATTTGATCCGTAAATCGTTGGATCGTATAATTCAAACTGGCGTAGATTAATAGGAAAAGGATACCAATACGCTATAAAACGAATGATGACAAGAATGGTGAACAGTAAAACAATACCTTTCCATGATCCGAAATGTGCGCTGATAAAAGTACACACAAGATGAATAAAAAAGAAGACCAGTAAAATAGCTCCAATAATAAGCCATACAGAAATGATATTATTTTTGGCAATGAACGAGCCTTGCTTCTGGTAAACGCTGAATAATTTATTTCCGTGAATAGAAACAACCGGAAATGATGTCTTATCAGCCGTTACGTCATATTCATTGGAAATTTGGTTTTGTGCAAATTCATTAATAAGATGTTCATTTTGTATAACATAATTCCATTTAATCGGAATGAGAGCCAGTATTTTTAAATTTTTATTCTGATATGAATTCCAGACATAATAACCATTTGGCAATTGTACAAATCCTGCCTTGCCTTTCAGGTATAATAATCCACGGCTGGGTAAAACAAGGTTAGTATTCCAGAGCTTGAGCTGAAGTTGACTGCTGCTGCCAACCTGGTAACAAAAAATAAAGTATTTTTTTTCAACAAAAGCCTGTAGCTTCTCTACGGAAATTTTTCCACTTGATGCAGATTTTAAAAATGAATCATCACTCAACATTTTTTTGAAATCCTTTTCCGATTTATTTACATAAGAGTTGAATTTTGATTGCACAGATTGCAGTGAAGAATTCGGAGACCAGTAATTATCAATGATAATGGCAAATGTGATGAGCCATGCAGCTATAATCAGTAAATAAAAATTTCTGATTAGAAAATCTTTGAAAGTGGATCCGTTTTGCAAAAGCTGTTTTTATTGTAATTGATGCTTTATTTTATTCCAAAGTGCATCCATTTCTTCAAGAGACATATCATGCAGCATCTTATTTTCCAAAGCAGCTGCTGCTTCCATTTCTTTAAACCGTTTTATAAATTTTTTATTCGTACGTTCTAAAGCATTTTCCGCATCTACCTGCAAAAATCTTGCAAAATTAATAAGTGAGAAAAACACATCTCCCATTTCATCTTCAATTTTATCCTGATCTTTTGTTTCTATTGCTTCTGTAAGTTCGGTTAATTCTTCCTGAACTTTATCCCAAACCTGGCTGGTATTATCCCATTCAAAACCTACTTGTTTAGATTTTTCCTGTAAACGGATCGCTTTTACCATAGCAGGCAATGATACCGGAACACCACCTAAAACAGAAGTTTTAC
Organism: Ferruginibacter sp.; assembly: GCA_046593675.1. GTDB lineage: Bacteria > Bacteroidota > Bacteroidia > Chitinophagales > Chitinophagaceae > Ferruginibacter. The sequence continues at coordinate 2,948 of JBKJSZ010000021.1, read as the reverse complement.
CTTCTTTCAATTTAAGTTTTTCCCAATTTTGTTTTACATCTTCTTCATTTTTAACTTCCACAGGGTTTGCTGGATCAGGATAAATGTGTGGATGCCTTTTAATAAGTTTATCACATACACCATTGATCACCTCATCGAGCGTAAATTGATTTTGTTCCGCTCCTATTTTGGCATAAAAAACAATATGCAACAATAAGTCTCCCAATTCTTCTTTGATTCCTTTCCAGTCTTCCTCAGTTATAGCATCCGTTAATTCATATAATTCCTCTATGGTAAGATGACGTAATGATTGTATCGTTTGCTTTTTATCCCACGGGCATTTCTCCCGCAGTTCATCCATAATTTGTACAAGCCTTGTAAACGTGTTATTGTCTGATTGCATTCAATTACATTTTAAAAACTGATAATAAAAAAAACAATCCTGTGAGCACACTCGTTAGAATGGCAAACAAAATCAGTAAAATAAAATATTTCAATATGGTTTTAAATCTCCCTTGCTGATAAAAATTACGCATGGCTTTATAAGTATACAAAAACAAATACAGATAAATCGGTACATAAATTATAGCCAGGAATTGAACACCATATTTTCTTGATAATATTTCTGTAGCAATGGCTATCAACAGGGCGATAAAAAAGAAAATATAAAGATGGAAGGTAAATATCAGGTGATTGGTATAATAAAAATGTTTTCTTCTGCAGTATACCATTTTTAAAAATAAGGCAAAAAGTGGCAGAGAGATAAACAAAATCTGTGGGAAACTGTGTTTTAATTTTTCTATGATTTCAAACTTTATTTTAGATCCATCTTTATTGTATTTCGTATTCAGGTTGATCTGCTTTGTGATCAGTTTTTGTTCCAACCAATTATGTTTTCTTTTACCTTCTTTTAATACCCGATGATAATCTTCAAGAGAGGCATAAGCAGTATCCGTAAAATGGAACCCTACTTTATTTTCAATTGAATCAAAATAACGGATGACCGCAGCTTGATTTCTGGGTTCATCTTCCGTAAATTGCTTTGAAAAATTTATGAATGCCGAAGAATCCAATTTTGAAATACTATCAATAGAAAGTCCATAATACAGTGGAGATGACTTTATATATGATGTATTATTTGTAAAAAAATTGAAAAAGATCAGGAAAAAGAGAGCAGAGGTAAACAAGTACATCCTCACCGGATTCAGATAACTGGCTCTTCTTCCAGCCATATATTCGCGACTTAAAAACCCGGGTTTATATACCAGATATTTTAAAGTGCTGAAGAATTTTCCATCGAAATGTGTGATATCATTAAAAAAATGAATGGTAAGATGCCATACACTTTCAGCAGGTTCCAGGTTTTCCTGTCCACAAATATGACAAAATCTTCCATGTACCCGAGCATTACAATTCAAACAATTTTTCTCATATCGTTCATTTGAATGACTCAAGGAATATTTTTGTTAAAAATAATAAACTTTATGCGCCCCCGGTTCAATACCAAAGGAAGCAGGTTAACTTCGTAATGTATAAATGTATATCCATGAAAAAAATTTTGTCTCTGGTTATCTTATCGGCTTTAGGTTACACAGTTAAAGCCCAATTTTATTATAAAGATATTATTACCAATGACCAGATATCTGCGGATATGGCATCCTACAAAATCAATAAAGTCCATACCGTAAAATTGTCCAGTTTTGAAGATGACAATTCTCCGAGTGAGGGATTTTATTGCGAAAGAAAGATATCAAAAGATTATAGAAGATCAGAATTGCTTACTAAATCCGCCATCTCAGCTCCATCTGTATTCAATAGTTTTTTTAATGAAAAGGGAAAGATCCTTAAAACAATAGATAGTTCATCACTCGCATCTTCTACAAATATTTTTGAATACAACAACGATGACAAAATCAGAAAAATAACTTCCATCATCAGATCGTCGGATGATGATTTTGTGAATGAAATAAAAGAAGAACATCTGTACTTTTATTCTGCAGAAGGCCTTCCGGAAAAAATGGTGCTTATTAAAAATAATACTGACAGCACAACGATACTTTTTATGCTTGATGAACGAAAAAATTTATCTATAGAAAAGAATACCAAAACTGGCAGAAAATTTTATTACTATTACGATGACAAGAACCGTTTAACCGATATAGTACATGCTAATGAACGTACGCAGCACCTTTTACCCGATTATATGTTTGAATACAATGCGGATGGTTTATTATCTCAAATGACTACTGTTGAAGAAGGGAATAATTATTATTTCATCTGGAAATACTCGTATACAAAAGGTTTGAGGTCGAAAGAAAAATGCTATTCTAAAGAAAAAAGACTGATGGGCAGCATTGAATATGATTACAAATAATTTTTACTTTACCAACGCGTCAACTTAAAAAGACTATAGATATTTCCCGATTTTAAAGATTTGACCAAGCAATTCATCGCATTTAAATGATCCTGGAATTTCCTTTAAAAGATGTTTCCCTGCGTTGTTTCCTTTTCTTTATACAACTCACTTCCGTGATAATTTCGGATGTAGCACATCAGAAATTTTTTACTTATTGAATCAAAATTTTTTTCCATAAAAAAACCCCTGAAATCAGGGGTTTTACGTTTGAAATATTTGCTTTTAATAATTCTTTACGGTCATTTCAGTTCTTCTGTTTTTTGCACGGCCGGCTGCTGTTTTATTATCAGCAATAGGTTTTTCTTCACCAAATCCAGTAGATTTCAAACGGCTTGCATCCACACCTTGTTTAACGAGATAATCTTTTACAGATTTTGCTCTGTTATGAGAAAGTGTATGATTGCTTGAATCACTGCCTTGTGAATCTGTATGACCATCTATATCTAACATCAATGTAGTATCGGTTTTCATTAATCTTGCTACTTCATTTAATGATGCATATGATTTTGCCAACAGCTTATAACTTCCAGTTGAATAAAATACATTCTTAGCA
>JBKJSZ010000312.1:0-3011 GCA_046593675.1 Ferruginibacter sp. | reverse complement strand
ATCGGTTATCCTTTAAACCTGGAAACAACTGTTACAGCAGGTATTGTAAGTGCCAAAGCAAGAAGCCTTGGCTTGAACAGAGATAAAACAGGAAATCCTAATACCGGAGTGGAATCGTTTATTCAAACAGATGCGGCCGTTAATATGGGAAATAGCGGAGGTGCGTTAATCAATACTGATGGTAAACTGATCGGAGTAAATTCTGCTATTGCCTCACCTACTGGATATTATTCAGGATATTCTTATGCAATACCTGTGAACATTGCGAAAAAAGTTGTTGATGACATTATGAAGTTTGGTACCGTACAACGCGGATACCTGGGAATCAGTTTCGTAAATGCAAGCGATTATTCTGATGAACAAAAAAAGAAAGAAGGTATCCCGCTCGAGGCATATGGCATTTATGTTTCTGAATTGCCTACTTCCGGAGGTGCTTATGCAGCCGGAATCCGTAAAGGAGATATTATAAAAAAGATAAATGGTGTTGAAATAAACAGCAGTGCAGAAATGCAGGAACAAGTGACCCGTTATAAACCAGGCGATAAAGTACCTGTTACTTATTCAAGAAATAATAAGGATGTTACGGTAACGGTAACTTTAAAGAATCAATCGGGTAATTATGATATTGTAAAAAATGATTCATATACCGATATGCTCGGCGCCGAATTTGGTACACTGGATTCTAAAAAAGCAAAAGAATATGGAGTTATGGGCGGTGTTATTGTAAAAAAGATCAGTACTACCGGTGCTATCAACGACCAGACAAGAATGAAAGATGGCTTCATCATTCTTAAAATAAATGAAAAAAACATTAAGAACATAGAAGAACTACGTGCTGCAGTTGGCAATAACGGCACCGTAAATATTACCGGATTTTATCCGGGCTACGACGGATTATATGAATACGTTGTGACGTTGAATAAATAATTAATTAGAATTTTTTTTCAAAGCCGGATGAATTTTTCTCCGGCTTTTTTATTTGGAATAATATATTTTATATCCGGAAGATGGTATAGAGAAGAAGAAATTATTATGTATCTGAATGGTTTCCCCTGAAAATAAATCAATGTATTCTCCTGATAAATTTTCAGCATTTATGTGATCTGAAAAGATCTTGTCCGAAAAATTTAATACAACTATGCAGGATGATAGGTCATCTGCAATTATATAGGCTATAATTCTTTCTGATACATTCAAAAAATGAAATTTGAAATTCTGATAATTTTTGTTTGAAAAAAATAATTTTCGGAAAGAAAATAAGTTTGCATAAAAATCATTTAATTGTAAAGTATTATCCCAATTCAAATGGTCTTTCTCAAAAAAAGCGAGTCGTTTTCTGTTAGGAATTTCCTGTCCTGAATATATTAAAGGAACGGAAGATGGTAAAGTACAACTCATAACTGCCATGGCCTGTGCAAATCTTTCATATTTATCATATTCGGTGCCGTTCCAGCTATTCTCATCATGATTGGAAGTAAAATATAATCTCAAAGCATTTTCAGGAAAATTAATGGTAGAATTTTTTATGACATCTATAAATGTATGATCTGCTTCGCCATTCTTTATATACTTTTCCGACGTATGCATCCAGTTCCATGTAAATGAAATATCGAAAGCCTGATGATAATTTATCTCTTCTGTTTCTGCAAGCCAGATCAATTCCGTTTTATAATTTTGTAAAAACATTCTTGCGTCTATCCAGAATGGCAAAGGTGTGAGGTGTGCAAGGTCGGCGCGAAAACCATCAATATTAAATTCCCTGACCCAGTAAGCCATTGCTTCCATCATTCGTATTTGCTGCGCTTTATTGGAATGATCAATTTGTATAACATCCGACCAGTCATACGGAGATAGAAATTCACCATTTTCATTTCTTAAAAAAAAATCAGGATGATCTTTTGTCCATACATTATCCCATGCAGCATGGTTTGCCACCCAGTCTATAATTAACTTCATGCCGGCATCATGCGCAGCTTCAATCAATGACCTGAAATCATCTTTCGTACCAAATTCAGGATTAATATCTTCAAAATCCCTGATAGAATAATAACTTCCTAACTCACCTTTTCTATGTGTTTGTCCAATTGGATATACCGGCATCAACCATAATATTTCAACGCCCATTTTTTGTAACCTTGGAAGATTCTTTTGAAATGCACTGAACGTACCTTCCTGAGTATACTGCCGGATATTAACTTCATAAATATTGGACGAAGATAAAAATGGGGCAACCTGGAACATATAAGATGCTTTCTGTTTTAAATGTTTATATAAAAATAAACGTATTCCGTCAGTACCTTTGCAAAGTTTAACTATGAAACAATTTACCATACCATACGCGTATAAAAGCCCGATGATTGCGGCAATAAAAAATAAAAGAAAGCAACAGGATAAATTAAAAAAAGATTTCTCTCCCGCACTTTTGGATTTTGGATCTGTGCAGATTTATTTAGCCCGTCATTTTGGATTTTGTTATGGTGTTGAAAATGCTATTGAGATCGCGTTCAGAACTGTTGAACAAAATGAAGGCAAACGAATTTTCCTGTTAAGTGAAATGATTCATAATCCGCAGGTAAATGCTGATCTGATTGCCAGAGGTGTTACCTTTTTACAGGATACGCATGGCAAACAAATTATTTCATTTGAGGAACTGAAAGCGGATGACATTGTAATTATTCCGGCATTCGGAACCACGTTAGCCATTGAAGCCATTTTAAAAGCAAAAGGAATTGCCATTGAAAAATACAACACTACCTGTCCTTTTGTAGAAAAGGTATGGAACAGAAGTGCACAGATAGCGGAAAAAAATTTTACGGTTATCATACATGGTAAGCCAACGCATGAAGAAACACGGGCAACTTTCTCTCATTCAGCTGCAGCAACACCTACCGTTGTTTTAAATGATATGAAAGATGCAGAATTGATGGCGAAATATATTACCGGAGAAAAACCACCGATGGAATTTTATGTTGATTTTTCGGGAAAATATTCTGAAAATTTTGATGTCAGCA
>JBKJSZ010000210.1:0-3756 GCA_046593675.1 Ferruginibacter sp. | reverse complement strand
GATCAAATTTTGAAAATTGAAAACCACGCATTAGTTGAATATTTTAAGCAACACACAAATTACGTAACAAAAAAGAGGCTCAATAAGTTTTGGTTGTTAAATAAAAAAGGGTTCCGATTTAATGGAACCCTTTTAAAATTGTTTTTTCAAATTAAGGTTTAGGCTGAGCAGGGCTGGTTCCCTGTTCTATCTGTGGAATTTGTTGCTGCTGTTGTTTGTACTGCTGTTCCAGTCCGTCCAATGCTTTCAGCCAATATTCATTTCTTTCCTCTTCCTGTGAAAGTGCCTCTCTTCTACGGTCACTCAGATTCTGATAATATGTTTGTTGCTGTATGATATCTTTTTTAACCGAAGCGGTTATCCTTTTGATCAAAGCAGGATCATCTGCTTTATATGCTGCAAATAGTAATTGTAAAGTAATCTGGTTGTGTTGTTGATTGCGACTTACCATTCCGTATGGGAAATTTTCTTCCGCCATCAACTTATCACATTTATTAAGCAACTGGCGGGCTTCTTCTTTTTTGCCCTGGTCTGCAAGATTGCTTGCTGCCTGTGCATACGCTAAGCGAATGCTGTTCAAGTGGCGCCTGTTCTCTTCATCAAAATAAACGCCGGGAGTTTGTGCATTACCGGAAGCAAACTTTTGCAACATCACGTTCATCACAAAATCTTTATTTACGGAACTGTTCCGAACGGGAACGAGTCTGTAAATCATTCCATCCTGGCGTAAATAATCCTGGAAGCCTAACTCTCCATAAGGTGAAGTAAAGCAGATGGGTCTTTTCCATTTTGTAGAGGCTATAATGTTTAAAATAGCCGCATCATTTTTATATAAAACTGATTTTGGAATATCAATCTGCACTTCTGACAAAACACTGTCTTGCGGTGTAACAATTCCATTTTGTTTTACATAATCCACATCCACCGGAAGCTTTACTTTTTTTGTTGGAAAAATATTCAACATACTTCCATCGCGACCTTGTTCCATTCTTGACGGATCATCGCTGCCAGCATAATTTTTCATCACATCATACAGATCCATATACTGTGTCTGATCAACTTTTGGAGAAAAGTACACAATATCTCTATTAGATCCTTCTATCTGTTCTGCGGTCCAGATAGGATCTACAGGTGCACTTTTATTCAAGGCATATCTTAATTGATTAATATACCAGTCTGTTCCCAATAAACTACTGTTGATCACCCGAACATCTGGTCGTATACCTTCCACTTCCTGAGCATACCACAATGGATAAGTATCATTATCACCAAACGAAACCAAGATGGCATTTTTAGGGCAACTTTCGAGGTAATCACGGGCAAGGTCACGCGCTAAAGTTTTGCGGCTTCTGTCGTGGTCATCCCATTCCTGTGAAGCCATGATTACAGGTACCAGCGCAAGGCAAACAAGTGTGGCAGCGATGGTAGCGTTTTTCAGATTTTTCAATCCTTTCATCAGCAGATCGCGGACATATAAAACGCCAAGACCGATCCAGATGGCAAATGCATAAAAAGATCCTACATAAGCATAATCCCTTTCTCTGGGTTGATTTCCAGCCTGGTTAAGGTACAGGCAAATAGCAAATCCGGTGAAGAAGAAAAGCATTCCAACTATAAGGCCATCACGTTTATCTTTTTTCACCTGGTATAATAAACCTAATATTCCTAAAATCAACGGTAGGGCAAACAGGCTGTTGTTGGCTTTGTTATGTTTAATGCTGTCTGGTAATTTATTCTGATCACCTAAACGGATATTGTCAAAAAATCCTATACCTGTTTTCCAGTTTCCATCTCTCACATTTCCCATGCTTACACCCTGAATATCGTTTTGCTTTCCTGCAAAATTCCACATGAAATAACGCAGGTACATCCAGTTCAACTGGTATTGCATAAAGAAACTGATGTTGTCGCTCATCTTTGGTTTTCCGTCCCAATTGCCATCTTTATCTTTTGATAATCCTGCAAAACCTGCGTAATAATCCGCATGTCCCTGGTCATTACTCTGATCCCACATTCTTGGGAAAAAATGCATGTCTTCCGGTGCATATACATAAGAATATTTTCTTCCGGATTGCTCATATTTACCGTTTGATTTAATGTAGGTTTCGGTAATTTTTGTATCAATTATAGGAGCCGTAAAATCCTGTCCGTACAATATCGGCCAATCACCATATTGTTCACGGCTAACGTATCCAACCAGGTTAACCGGGTTGTCAACATTATACATATCAACAGTAGGATTGGCGGCACTTCTTACCATTGTTGTAAAATAGGTGGTATAACCTAACAACATAAAACTGAAACACCACAAGCCAAGACGAAGAAAATTCCAATTGTTTTTAACAGCTATACGTAATCCGAAGAAAATGATCACGGCCATGAGTACAAAGAAAAAGGCGAAGCCGGAAAAGAAAGGAAGGTTAAAAGAGTTTACAAACCAGATGTCCATATTTCCTGCGCCTTTAATACTCCATTGAATAACCGCTTTTTGTACAAGGCCTGTTATGATACATCCGATGATGAAAGCAAAGAAAGTTCCCCATTTGGTAACCTTGTATCTTTTAAAATAATAGATCATCACGATCGCCGGCAATGTAAGCAGGTTTAATAAATGCACGCCTATGGATAAACCCATCAGGTAAAAGATGAGAATGATCCAGCGATCGGCGCGTGAAAAATGTCCGCGTATGCCCGTTTGTTCTTCCGCGGTTACATTTTGTTCCCATTTCACCATGGCCCAAAAAACGAGTGCCGTAAAAAAAGAGGAGAGTGCATACACTTCACCTTCAACCGCACTGTACCAGAATGAATCTGAAAAAGTATACGCTAATGCACCCACGATACCGGCGCCAATGATGCCAACGATTTTTGTTTGGGTCAGTTCTTTTCCATCCTGTTGTAATAATTTGTAAGCAAAGTGTGTTATAGTCCAGAATAAAAACAATATGGTGAAGCCACTTGCGAGTGCACTCATTAAATTTATACCGGTAGCCGCATGTTGCGGATCAAAAGGCGCCATAAATAAACGGCCGATCAACACAAAGAGCGGCGCTCCGGGTGGATGCGGAATTTGTAATTTGTATGCACTCGAGGCAAACTCACCGCAGTCCCATAAACTCCCGGTAGCTTCCATGGTTAGAATGTATACCGCACAGGCAATAAAGCAAATGATCCATCCTGAAATATTGTTTATACGCTTAAAGCTCATATTGATTATTTATAAGTGGGGCAAATATAAGTATGTTTACATTTTAGGATGTACCAATAACATAATACTCGTAATTATTCACGTTATTTAATTTTCTTAATCTGTGGTCCCGGTGTTTTGAACATAATGAAGAAAGCATTTATTCAACTACATATTGCTGTTTTCCTGGCAGGATTTACGGCCATCCTGGGAAAGCTGATCACCTTAACCGAAGGTGTGTTGGTCTGGTACCGGTTGTTAATGACGATTGTTGTTTTAGGAATATTTCTTTTGTTGAAAAGAAAGCTGGAAAAAATCACGATTAAAGAGGCGTTTCAGATTTGTGCAGTAGGAGGCGTTATTGCCATACACTGGCTTACTTTTTACGGAAGTATTAAATACGCCAATGTATCTGTGGCATTGGTTTGTCTGTCTTCCAGCAGTTTTTTTTCTGCATTATCAGAGCCTTTACTTTTGAAGAAAAAACTGGTGTTAATTGAATTGTTGTTAGGCATGTTTGGCATTGCCGGCATTTATATAATTTTTGATTTTCATCCGGAGTATAAAAT
>JBKJSZ010000123.1:0-3345 GCA_046593675.1 Ferruginibacter sp. | reverse complement strand
CATCAACAAAGGAAGTCTGAAAGATGCGATCGTAAGTTTTGGTGGTTTTTGTACCGGAGAGTTGATCTCATCTAAAGGATTAGTACTCACCAATCACCATTGTGGTTTTGATGCTATACAAAACCATTCCTCCTTACAAAATAATTATATACGTGATGGATTTTGGGCGAAAGCGTATACAGATGAATTACAAAATAAAGGATTGTTTGCTACATTCATTGTTCGTATTGATGATGTGAGTGCCTTGGCTATGAAAGGTATTAACGCTAACATGACAGAAGCAGAACGCCAGTCGCTGATTGATAAAAACATTGCTGAAATTATCAAAAATGTAAAAAAAGAATCTACACAAGAGGGTTTTGTAAGAGGTTTTTTTGAAGGCAATCAATATTATTTATTCATCACAGAAACATACCGCGATATAAGGCTTGTAGGTGCTCCTCCTTCTTCCATTGGTAATTTCGGAAAGGATACAGATAACTGGGTGTGGCCGCGACATACCGGCGATTTTTCTATGTTTCGTATATATGTCTCTAAAGACAATAAACCTGCAGAATATTCTACAGAAAATATTCCTTTTACGCCAAAAAAATCTTTGAACATTTCACTGGATGGTATTGCCGAAAATGACTTCACCATGGTATTTGGATTTCCGGGCAGAACAAACCAATATTTACACAGTTCAGCCGTAGAACAAATTATGACCGTTAATGATCCTGCAAAAATTGCGATACGGGATAAAGCCTTACAGTTGATTGACAACTACATGAGAAAAGATGAAGTTATTAAAATTCAATATGCAGCAAAATATGCAAGCATTCAAAACGCTTATAAAAAATGGCAGGGAGAAGTGTTGGGTTTAACAAGAACTGATGGTGTGGGAAAAAAGAAATTATATGAAGCGGAATTTCAAAAACGCGTATTGGCAAATGTAAAATGGAAAGAAAAATATGTAACGTTATTAAATGATCTTCAAACAGCATACACTGCACTAAAACCCTATAGCCTTGCCCGGGATTATTATACTGAAATAATTGGAAAAGTAGAACTGTTAGGATTTGCGGCCCAACTGAATGCCTTAGCCAATGCTTTTGAAAAAGATGGAGACGTGGGGTTTAAAAAAAGGTTGCCGCAGACTGTTGGGTTTTTACAGGAACAGATGAAGGAATATAATACAGCAGTTGATCAGAAATTGTTTGAAGTTTTGCTGGAAATGTACAGTCACCAGGAACAAATGTTTGTATCACCATCTTTCAATACACTATTAACTAATAATGAAAATATGGCTGCATTAGCCCAAAGTATGTATACAAATAATGCCATATTGGATTCTGCACAATTATTTAGAATTTTAGCGAAATCTCCTGCAGAAGCAGTGGCAGATATACGTGCTATTTCCGTTGTACAATTATTTGCAGATCTTCAAAAAACTTACCAGTTAAACACGCAATCAAAATACAATGAGATACAGGCAGGCATCAACAAATTGCAAAGGACATATATGGCGGCGCAAATGGAAGTAATGACAGAAAGAAAATTTTATCCGGATGCGAACAGCACATTAAGAGTTACATACGGAAATGTTAAAGGATATACAGCCCGTGATGCAGTGAAATATACATTTTATACCAACCTCGATGGCGTAATGGAAAAATACAAACCAGGTGATTATGAATTTGATGTGCCGGAAAAATTACGCAGCTTGTATATCACTAAAGATTATGGAAGATACGGTTCCAATGGAAAGATGCCTGTTTGTTTTATTGCTACCAATCATACCACAGGGGGAAACTCGGGAAGCCCGGCGTTGGATGGATATGGAAATCTTATTGGTTTAAACTTCGATAGGGTTTGGGAAGGAACTATGAGTGATATAAATTACGACCCTTCTATTTGTCGTAATATAATGGTAGATATCCGCTATGTACTATTTATTGTTGATAAATTTGCCGGTGCTACCCGATTGATCAATGAAATGAAATTTGTTCATCCTAAAAGGAAAAAATAAATTAAAACAAACAAAAATTTTAAAAGCTCTGAATCTTCAGAGCTTTTATTTTTAATAGTAAGTAAAAGAGGTTAAATAATATAAAGCTGAGGAAATAAAAATTAAAAACATCTGGATATTGCGAAACGAAATTTTTTATTTTTCATTTTTAATCCCGATATGCATTTTAACTGTATTCTTTTTGTGAGTGCACAAATAATTCAAGTGAACAAATGACTGATGCGTCTGTTAAAAAGCTTACAATTGTTAAATAAATACTATTGTACATCTGGATATTAAATTATTGTGGCATAGTATTGTCTATTCATAACAAAATATATTTAAAATGAAAAAATTACTACTACCCTTAGCTTTTGTCCTTACAATAACAGCCTGTAAAAGTAATAAGAGCGAAGACGAAAAAAGAGATCTATTGTATACGAACGATAGTGCAGCATTACAAAATAATGCTTTTCGTGATACGGCTATAATAACTCCTGCTGCTCCGGCACCTGTTATTGTGGCACCAACTCCGCAAAAAACTATTGTAAGAACAAAAACAATTAAACAAAAACCTGTAGTTCAGCCTGCTCCTGCATCGACAACTACTGTTCCCGCACCTGCTCCTGCTCCAACTACTACTACAGGTACAAACACAGATAATACAACCACTACCACAACACCTGCAAAAAAACCAGGTATGAGTAATACTGCAAAAGGAACCATCATTGGTGGTGTTGCGGGTGCTGCAGCCGGTGCCGTAATTGGTAAAAATGCAAAAGGAGCCATAATTGGCGGTGTAATTGGCGCCGCGGGTGGATATATATTGGGAAAGAAGAAAGATAACAAAGCGAGAGACACTACAACCAATTAATTCTAATAAAAATTTATAATAAGGCCCGGATTTCCGGGCTTTTTTAATAAAAAACCCCGGTTATGCCGGGGCTCTGGTAAACAAACATCAAACTAATGGTACGGAAAAACGGTTATAAAGAAATTTTTTAATTGTTTCTAAATAAACGTATCCGTAAGTAAGATATTGTGTTCAATAAAAAAATTAGAAAAATAGTAAATAACTAAGTAATCCCATTATAATTACTGAACTGGCGATTTTGGTTGAAAGAGAAAGTTTGTCTTGATTTGAGGAATCAATCTCATAGATATACTCTTCAAAAAATCGCTTTTTTTGGTTACTGCTAAGCATTATAAAATAGTTTTAAAAGAAATGAAAACTATTTTCTTAAGGGTTCAAAACTTTTAGCAATATAATGAAAAAATTATGAAATAAATTATTATTCGTATTTGTAAAAATTTCTGAACAGATTAGTTTTTATTTTTATATCTGTTAAACAAATCCA
>JBKJSZ010000267.1:0-3414 GCA_046593675.1 Ferruginibacter sp. | reverse complement strand
TAAGAAGATCAGAAAAATTGGCACTCAACAAGGAACCTTGTTTATATGTTTTTCCTTCCACCGTCCAATCTGTTACCACCGTCATTGCCAGTTGATTATTCAGCAGACTGTTAACCTGTATATCATCCGGCAAATCAAGTTTCATCAGTTTCCCTTCATGTAATACATAATTTTCGCCTGTATAAAAAGTGGTACTCCTTGTAATTACAGGAAATATTTTTGTACCATCTCTCCATGTTAATCCCCAGACGCCCACATCTTTTATTTCTCCCTTGTAAAAGAAAGGTGTTTTCTCGAGTGATTCTCCTCTCCTCCATATTTTAACCTTGCATGGGTATCCGGAACTTGTCATACTTCCTTCTCCAAAATCTGTTGCTACCATCAAAGTATTCCTGTCAATAAAATTCACTACACTTTTCGATTCCGGCAATACGAATCCGTCGGCTACAAACTTTTTTGTATTCACATCAAATTCGCGGATCACCACTGCATCTCCACCGCCTTTAGAAAGTTCAATCATAAACCTGTCATAGTCCGGATAAAGCCCGCTTACACTTTTGAACACCCATTTAACACCATCTGCTTTTGACATCGCATCAAAATCTAAAAGTATTTCCCATGATGGTTTTAGGGAGAGATAACTTTTTTGAGAAGTGCGTCTCCAGATTCCTCTTACATGCACAGGATCCTGCCAGAAATTATACATGTATTTTCCATACATTTCCGGAGATTCAATCCGGTCTTTGGAATTATAAATCTCCAGGCTTTTATTATAAACAGTTTGATATTCCGGCAACCGGCTGAGCTTTTCGAAACTTATTTTATTCTGCTGGTAAACAAATTCCAGTGCTTTTTTGCCATCAACTTCTTCCAGGTATTCAAATGGATCTTGTGCTTGTATCATCATGCTTGCAAAGAGTAGCGTAAATAATAAAAATTGTTTCATATAATTAAAAAAAATAAATAGAACCTCAAGATAATAACGTTAACATAAAATCACATAATAATTTAAAGAAGGACCTTAAAATATGAATAATCATTAAAGGATAATCCTGTGAATTGTTTACAATGAAATATGCAAATTATAATTCTCTAATTCTCTTCACTTTTCAAGAAAACATAAAGGCTGCATTTGTTGACAACAGATGAAGAAAGGAAGATCTTATAATAAAGTTTAATCTACATTAACTTTGCAACCCCATGAATAAGAAAGAAAGGATAATCATCTTCCTGCTGGCCACACTCAACTTTACGCATATACTGGATTTCATGATTATGATGCCGTTGGGAAATTACCTCATGCCGTTTTTTAAAATCAATCCACAGCAATTTTCCTTACTGGTAGCCAGTTATACGATTGCTGCCAGTGTATCGGGATTTCTTGCAGCTTTTTTTATAGATAGTTTTGATAGAAAAAAAACATTGCTTTTCGCTTACACGGGTTTCCTGTTAGCTACTATGAGTTGCGGATTTGCTCCATCTTATCACGTGTTACTGATCGCCAGGCTAATTGCAGGAATATTCGGAGGCCTGATTGGTGCACAGGTTATTTCCATCATAAGCGATCTTTTTACGTATGAGAGGAGAGGCAGGGCGATGGGAGCGGTAATGTCGGCTTTTGCCATTGCGTCCGTGATTGGTATTCCGTTGGCATTGTATTTATCAAACCTCATTTCATGGCATGCGCCGTTTATACTTATTGCCTCACTGGGTGTAATACTTATTCCTTTCCTGATAAAATTTTTACCTCAGGTTTCGGGACATATGGTTCCGGGGCAAAAGCCTTCCATTAATACGGATGGATTGAAGCAGGTGCTTTCACAAAAACGCCAGGTATTGGCGCTATTGTTTACGGGCTTCGTGATGTTCGGACATTTCCTGATCGTTCCTTTTATAAACCCTTTTCTTGAATTTAATCTCGGTTACAGCAAAACGATCACACCTCTTATTTACCTGGTGGGGGGAATTGCAGCCTTCTTTTCTTCCAATATTCTGGGCAGGTTAAGTGATAAAATCGGAAAGCTTAAAGTGTTCCGAGTTTGTCTCCTTGTTTCACTACCACTAGTCATTATTCTCACAAACCTGGTTACCATTCCATACTGGATTGTTTTAGTTTTATTTGGTTGCTGGTTCACTGTTTCCACCGGACGTGGTGTAACATCACAGGCGATGGTAAGTAATGTTGCGGATCCTAAATACCGAGGAAGTTTTCAGAATTTCAACAGCAGTCTTCAACAGGCGGGAACCGGAATCGCTTCCCTTGTTGCCGGATATATTGTAGTGGAAAATGAAGGCGGCAAGATTGGCCATTATGCAACACTCGGTTATATGAGTGTGATGGCGTTGATGATTGCATTGTTAATTGCACAATCGCTTTTTTCTGTAAAAAAGTAAAGACGGATTGGTTTTTTTTTCTTGATGAAAAAGTAACCAAAAAAATTAAGAACAGATCGATATACAGAAAATTATAAATGTTGAATTTTAAATGAAAAGCCAACATCGCGTTTTTTAAAGTTTAATAAAAACCTTTTCACTGGGATAACTAATATGATGAAAATCATTTTTGCAGATGAACGATTTAAATCTGAGTTCATCCTGAACAAAAGCTGAACATAGCTGAAACTGCAATCGTGCTGTATATTGATATTTTGCCATTCTTTTTTCCTTGATGAAAATATAACGCTGTTATAAATTTCCTCTCATGGATTAACTAATATGGTGAAATTCTTTTCTGCTCATTAAAGATATAAATCCGAGTTCACTTTGACAATAGTTGAACATAGCTAAAACTGCAATCGTGCTGTATATCGATTGCAGGGCACTTTTTTGGTTCTTTTTAGCTCAGCAATAATAATATTTTTTGAATAGCTGAATCTCCTTCGTCGATTTGTGCAAACAAAAAGAACATCAATAACTTTTTTTAAAAAATTGTTCTCATGTCTTTCTTTTTTCCTTGATGAAAAAGAATCAAAAAAATCAAGACGGAAAATAAGCCCCGATTTTCCGTCGGGCAGCAATGATGAACTAATGTGCAAAGCATACTGGAAATTTTATCGCTATTAACCGCGTTCAAAAAAATGTATACACTACATTAATGATTATTATTTTTTTATATAGTTTACATTGTATTATCTAATTTGATGAAATCATCTCTGCTGAAGGGAGATATAAATCCGAGTTCATTTTGTACAAAAGCTGAACATAGCTGAAACTGCAATCGTGCTGTTTATGGATTGCAGGGCACTTTTTTGGTTCTTTTTTGTGCAAGCAAAAAAGAACAGAATATAAAAAATATTTTGAATCACTGAATCTTTCTCATCGATTTGTGCAAGCAAAAAAGAACATTAATTAATTATTTAAATAAAATATTTCTCATGCCATTCTTTTTTCCTTGATGAAAAAAGAACCAAAAAA
>JBKJSZ010000206.1:0-2766 GCA_046593675.1 Ferruginibacter sp. | reverse complement strand
TCCGTTACAGCTTTCAACAGTCAATGGAATGCTTCAGGGCAAATACCTGATCGTGCCGTTGCAAACGGGCTCACAGGTTTTTATGGCGCAATTGATAATACCGAAGGCGGCAATACGTCGCGTTATAATGTAAATGCAGAATTACAAAGCAATCTTTCAAATGGCATTGTGATCCGTCAGCAATTTTATTACAGTCGGTATCATTTTAACTTGTTCTCTAATTTTACGTTCTTTAAAGAAGATTCTGTAAATGGTGATCAGATCAGGCAAAGGGAAGACAGAAATATTTTTGGATACAATGGTTTGTACAAAAAAATCAACTTGAAACATGCTGTAAAAATGGAAGTTAATGCAGGTTTGCAAATACGTTATGATGATATACTGGATATAGAATTGAATCGTACAAAAAACAGGACAAGCATCTTAAAAGAAATTAAAAAAGGAAATATACATGAATTGAATATGGCTGCCTATTGGTCGCAGCGTTTTTCATTTTCAGAAAAAATAAATATTACAACGGCCTTACGTGCCGATTATTTCAGTAACCGATATGCAGATCAGCTTGCACAAAATATTTTATCATCCAATGATGTGATCATTAGCCCTAAACTACAATTCAATTACCAACTCAACCGTAATGTACAATTGTATACCTACACCGGAAAAGGTTTTCACAGCAATGACACAAGAGTAGCTGTTTTACAAAATGGAAAAAAAGTAGTACCTCCCGCTTATGGAACTGATATTGGTGCCATTATTAAGCCAGGTAAAAAATTATTATTTCAAACAGCCTTTTGGTATTTATGGATGCAGCAGGAATTTGTGTATGTAGGTGATGAAGGCGTAGTAGAAGCAGGAGGAAAATCGAGGAGGATGGGTTTTGATTTTTCCATGAGGTATGAAATAATGAATAATCTTTACGCGGATGCAGATATAAGTATTGCCGATCCGAGAACTATAGGCGTTGCCCGTGGGGAAAGTTATTTACCATTAGCTCCACGTTTTACCAGTGTAGGAGGAATAACTTATAAAAAAATCAGTGGCTGGAATGGCAGCCTTCGCTATCGTTACATGGCTGACCGTCCGGCGAATGAATTTAATACGGTTATTGCGAAAGGATATTTTGTGTCAGATGTCTCTTTAAATTACGCACAAAAAAAATGGGAAGCAGGGATTGCTATTCAGAACCTGTTGAATGTTAAATGGAAAGAAACGCAATTTGATACAGAAAGTCAGTTACAGCAGGAAACAACTCCTGTATCTGAAATACATTTTACGCCCGGCACACCTTTTTTCGCTCGCCTGAGTGTTACTTTTCTTTTTTAATGTAATTTATTTTTTTTGGCATGATGGCATAATGTATGCTATACATATAACTTCCGTCTTTATAAAAACCCTTTTAATTATAGTTGTAGGTTTTAATTATCATAAATTATTATTAAATTATTAAAACCGTTCCTACTTCTAATTCGTACTTAAAGCTTAATCCACCGATTCTATTGAAGTCTTAGGTTTCCCCAAACCGTTATTATTGCTTAGCTCTGACCACTATTCATCATAAAAACAAAAACAAAATGAAAAAGAAGATTTACGCATCTATTATGCTGGTTGCGATGTTCATGAACACGTTCCCGGTATTTGCATCCAGTCATAGGGAAGCCCCCATGATTGCTGATGATCCTACGGCTGATAATACAGATGTCTATGCATTTAAAAGCCCTACAGATCCAAACAAAATTATTTTAATTGCGAATTACATTCCTTTTGAAATACCGGAAGGCGGTCCAAATTATTACCACTTCAGTCCTAATGTACGTTATGAAATACACGTGGACAATAACATCGCCACCAAAGGAGATGATATTGTTTACCGGTTTACATTTTCGCGTATGAATGAAGATCCAACCACGTTTTTCAACATTCGTTTAGGTAAAGAAAATTTAAAAACTACCTACACACTTGACAGAAGTATGGATGGTGGAAAATCATTTTCTACGATTTTACGCAATGGTAAAGTTCCTCCTCCAAACATTGGGGAAAGATCAATTAACAGTGGTGTGGGATTAGGTGCTCCTTCTTACGAAAGTTTGATGGAGGCTGCTATAACAACAGCATCTTCAGGCGAAAAAGTTTTTGCAGGTCCGGTGGATGATCCATTTTTTGTAGACTTAGGAGGTATTTTTGATCTTGGTGATGCACCACGTCAGAACTCAACTCCACAAGACGCTTTAAAATGTATGAACGTTTCTACTATAGCATTAGAAGTGGACGTTACTACTTTACAAAAAGATCATAAATCAGTTGCACAGGCAAGTAATATTTTAGATGGTAATTATGTGATAGGTGTGTGGGCTTCGGCAAGCCGCCAGAAAATTACTGTACTGAATGAAATAGGAAATGTAAATCAAGATAATGACGCCGCTCAAAAAAATTCTGGCCCATGGGTACAGGTTTCAAGATTAGGTATGCCATTAACCAATGAAGCCGTTATACCAGTAGGTGATAAAGATCTTTGGAACAGGTTAACTCCATACCAGGATTTGTCACGTATCAGCCGTTTTGGAAATTATTTTTACAATCCGGAATTAGCTTTATACATGGATGATGCACAATTTGGCGGAGCAGTTCCGGCTTTTGCACCATTACGTGTTCAAAAAAATTCATTGGGCGCTTTTGGATTCGGTAATGGTCAGAATGGTTTGTATGGTTTGAAAGGAAATGCTGCCTTAAACGGTACAGCATTGAGTGAGGCGAATTTCGGAAGCG
>JBKJSZ010000196.1:0-5439 GCA_046593675.1 Ferruginibacter sp. | reverse complement strand
GATCTGAAAAAGTTTTCTATAAAAAATCTTACAAAAGGTAATCATGTTCACAATACACAGGTAAGTGTTAATGGAGATTTCATTATAGATAACTGGAGTACACCTGCCATATCCCGTACGATTGATATTATAGAAACTAAAACAGGAAAGAAAAAAAATATTTTTAATGCCGCGAATCCTTTAGCCAATTTTTCAAAAGGAGAGATCAGTATTTTCACAATTAAAAATAATGAAGGACAGGATATTTATTGTCGTTTGTATACACCTGTTGGATTTGACAGTACAAAAAAATATCCGGTGATCGTTTATTGGTATGGTGGTCCACATGCACAATTAATTTTGAATAGCTGGAATGGTGGTTCCGGAGATTACTGGTTTCAATTTATGGCAGAAAGAGGTTTTTTGGTGATGAGTATTGATACACGAGGAAGCAGTAACCGGGGAAGATTTTTTGAGCAATCCATTTTTCGTCGTGCCGGAGTTGCACAAAGGGAAGATATGAAAACGGCTGTACAATTTTTAAAAAGTAAATCCTATGTGGATGATAAAAATATGGGTTTGTCAGGATGGAGTTATGGTGGCTTTATGACCACTTCCTTTTTACTGGAAAACCCTGGAGTTTTTAAAGCGGCAGTAGCCGGTGGCCCGGTGATGGACTGGAAATATTATGAGATCATGTATACAGAAAGGTATATGGATATGCCTCAGGAAAATCCGGAAGGTTATGCTGCTTCAAACCTTATCAGCCAGGCTGGAAAATTAAAAGATAAATTATTGATCATTCATGGCCTGCAGGATCCTGTGGTTGTTCAGCAACATTCAGTAAATTTTATAAGAGCGGCCATTGATAAAAATGTTCAGGTTGATTATATGATATATCCCGGACATGAACACAATGTTTTGGGAAAAGACAGAGCGCATCTGTTTCAAAAAATTACAGATTATTTCATGCAAAATCTGCGTACAAATTAAATTATGTCCATACTAACAGTCAGTCAGATTCGTAAAAATTACGGGAGAATACAAGCGTTACAAGGTGTAAGTTTTGAAGTTCCGGAAGGAACAGTGTTTGGTATACTAGGTCCGAATGGGAGCGGTAAAACTACTTTGCTCGGTATTATCATGGATGTTTTAAAAGCGACCTCCGGAACCTTTACATGGTTTGAGCAGGATTCTTCAAATGACCAGCGCAAACAGATTGGTACATTACTGGAAACACCGAATTTTTATCATTATTTATCCGCTGTGCAAAACCTTAAAATTACAGCAGAAATAAAAGGGAAAGGATATGATGATATTGACAGGGTATTGGAAATTGTAAACCTGACGCAAAGAAAAGATTCGAAATTCAGTACGTATAGTTTAGGCATGAAACAACGATTAGCTATTGCCGCAGCTTTACTTGGCAATCCGCCGGTTTTGGTTTTTGATGAACCTACAAATGGCCTGGATCCGGTAGGAATTGCGGAGATCCGTGAGCTTATCAAAAAATTAGCCTCTCAGGGAAAAACGATCATCATGGCGAGCCATCTGCTGGATGAAGTAGAAAAAGTATGTTCACATGTTGCCATACTAAAGAAAGGCGTTTTACTTACATCCGGAAATGTAGATGATATTTTCCGTCAGAATGACCTGGTTGAATTATCTTCTAATAATAATGTTGCCTTATCAGAAATTATAAGGTCTTATGATGGAACATTAACTGTTAAAACAGAGAATGGTGTGGTGGAAGTTTCCATTGCAGAAGGTAAAAGTGACCTTTCTGCCATCAATCAGTTTTGTTTTGAAAAAGGAATTGTTCTGAGTAAACTCAACCTGAGAAAGCGCAGCCTAGAATCAAAATTCTTTGAACTTACCAATTAATTATATGACACATTTACTAAAAATAGAATGGCTGAAATTAAAGAATTACCGTGCATTTATTGTACTGTCTATATTTTTCATCATAGGCGTGTTTGCTTCCAATTACATTGTGTACAGTGTAATGCACAATATGGTGAATCAAACGAGTGCTGGTGCATTGGTAGGTTCCTTCAATCCATATAATTTCAGCGGAACATGGCAAACAACCAGTTATGTTACCGGTTTTTTATTGATTCTTCCGGCTATGTTACTGATCATCAGCATTACCAATGAATTTACTTTCAGAACCAGCAGGCAGAATATTATTGATGGTTGGAGTAGAGAACAATTTATAACAGTAAAATTATTGCTCGCGTTAATTGCTGCTACCTTTTCCACAATATTAGTAGTAATTACTGCCCTGAGTTTTGGTTTTGCATCAGGTACGGATTTTTCCACGGGTGGAATTTCTCACTTAGGATATTTTTTCATTAAAGCATTAACCTATAACATTATTGCCATTTTTATTTCAGTATTGATACGTAAAACTGGTTTTGCTATAGGATTGTATTTTATATATTTAGGTGCTGAAAATATCATTTCTCAAATACTTGACGTGGTAAGTTTGAATTTACGTAAAAATGAAAATTTAGATCTGGGAAGTATTGGAGATTACCTGCCTATGAATGCATCAGATGGTTTATTGACTTTTCCCGATAATCCGATGAAATCAATTGCCAAATCAGCATTGCCAACAGATTATACCTGGCTGGTTATGATATTTGCAGCCATATACCTGGTGTTGTTTTATTTCTTAAGCCGAAAAAACATTCTTAAAAAAGATCTATAGATTTTCAAGGTGTTTTATAGAAGATGAAATGGATGGAAATAAAAATGTGAATCCTGTTTGTTTAATTTTATTCGAACTCACATCTGCACTTTTTAATATTTCAATGCTGCGTTCACCAAAAATAAGTTTGAGCATAAAAGAAGGAACATGCATCGGAATATAGAATTGTTTTTTGAGCAACTTCGCCAGGGTAATCGTTAAGGTTTTATTTGTTACCGGCGATGGTGCAACGGCATTGAATGAACCAGAATATTGCTGGTGTTGTATCATATGCAAATAGATCCGGCATACATCTTCAATATCTATCCAACTTATTATTTGATTTCCACTTCCTAAAATAGAAGCGATACCAAATTTCATAGAACTTTTAAATTCTGTATAGGCTCCGCCTTTTTGTGATAAAACAATCCCTGTTCTTATTTTAACTACACGAATTCCAATTTCTTTTGCGCTGTCCGCTGCAGCTTCCCAGACTCTGCAGGTTTCTCCTAAAAATCCCGGAGCAGCCGGTAAATCTTCTGTATAAGGAATATCATTTTTGCCACCATACCATCCAATGGCAGAGGCACTGATCAAAGTGTTCACCTGGTGATGGTTTTTTTTCAATTCATTAAGTATCAGATCCAGGCTTTTTACACGGGAATCGATGATTTGTTGTTTGTAAACATCCGTCCATTTGTGGTCCATTACTCCGGCACCTGCCAGGTGAATGATCACATTAGCCGATAGAAGCGCATCCGTATCTATTTGATTTTTTTCTACATCCCATAAAGCATAACGCACGCCCGGCATTTCTGATCCGCGATGCAGCGATCTTGTGAGAATGATAACCTTATATCGTTGTTGTAAGAGCATTTGAGTTAATGCTTTTCCAACAGTTCCGGTTCCACCTGTTATAAGAATAGTAATCATGATGGTATAAATATAAACTTTATTAGATGTTCATTGTTTTATTCAGCAGATGGAATGAATTAACTTTAATAACAAACAAATAGATGAAACGTTTTATTCTTATCATGTTTTTTATTTCTGTGTATGTTTCCGCACAATCACAGGATATTTTTTATTCCGATTATAATAATGAAGATAATCGTGAAATCAACTTTGAAATTTTAGGAAAACAAGGGAAGCATTATGTAATTTATAAAAATGTAAGATGGAAACATATGCTTGCTTTTTATGATGATAATATGCGGATGGTAAAAAGTTTCAGGATGCCTTTTATTTCAGAAAAAACTTTCAATATTGATTTTGTTACGTATCCCGATTTTTTCTACATCATTTATCAATACGATAAAAACAATACAATCTATTGTAATATGGTAAAGATGGATAACGATGGAAATAAATTGGAAGGTCCGTTTTTTCTAGATTCAGGAAAAGTGTGGCCAAGACAAGAAAGAAATATTTACAGCACAACTTTCAGTGAAAACAAACAACATATTTTATTGTATAAAATGTTAACCAATGATGATCAGATTTCCATCATGACCAAAGTGTTTAACAAAGATATGTTGATGAAAGACAGTTCCCGGCAATTATATACATTCAATGAAAGGCATGATGTATTTTCTGATATGGTGATTGATAATTCAGGAACTATATTATTAGGAAAAGGAAAACTTCCCAGCAGGCGATCGAATATGAATGGTGCGCAACTTATTTTTAAAAAATTACATCAGGAAACTACTTATGCCATTGATATTCCTTTAGAAAATAAGTTCATTGATGCTTTGCGTTTCAAAGTAGATAATATCAATAAGCAATATATCATCAATTCTTTTTTTTATAAAAAACAAAATGATAATATAGATGGTTTGTTTATGGCCATAATAAAAGAAGATTCTAATACCATTAAAAGTAATTTTTATGCTTTTGAAGATTCATTACGAATTAAAATAAATACCAAAGGAGATTTCAGGTCAGCTTTTAATAATCTGCTTATTAGAAATGTGATCATTACAAAAGATGGTGGCTTTTTATTAGCTGCAGAAAATTCTTACTCGCAAACTACTACTAATACACAATGGAGGCGCAATGATTTCATGACGAATCCAAATATGATATCGCCTTATGAATATAATCTCATGAGCGGTAATTATAGTAATTATTACAGGCCATATAATAATACACCATTTTACACGACCAGTTTTTATTATTACGACGATATTTTGTTATTAAATATAGGCAGCGATCTAAAAGAAAAGTGGAATGCTGTTATTCCTAAAAAACAAGTAGATGAAGGCGACGATAATTTTATGTCGTTTGCCATGGTAAATTCAGGTGGAGAATTACAGGTCTTATTTATTGAGAAAGATAAAAATCTCCAATTAGTTTCCCATCATGGTGTTACGCCACAGGGAAATCTGAAAAGATATGCCACTCTAAAAAGCCGTGAGGCAGGTTATCAGTTCATGCCAAAACTTGCCAAACAGGTATCTGCATCAAAGGTGATTATTCCTTGTTTATATCGCAATTATATCAGTTTTGCGCTGGTGGATTTATCAAACCGTTGAATTATTATTATTCTTGGTTTTTGTTGATTAATTTCAACCCATAATTTGCTGATGTGACAGGTGTATTCAAAGCCAATCATCCTACCAATAACATTGTATTATTTATATACGCGTTATTGTTGAAGCTTCCGATGTTTTTTAATCCGGTTGTACCAAAGTTCCAAAACTTTGATGGATTCTTATTTCGTTTATTATTAACTTCTACAGAAGAAATTGGTTCAACTATTCCTT
>JBKJSZ010000052.1:0-11043 GCA_046593675.1 Ferruginibacter sp. | reverse complement strand
GTAGGACAACAAAACGGAATCAGCGCAACCAATGCATTTGGAATAAATTATGCTGACAAGTGGGGGAAAAAAATAGAGTTAAGTGGAAGTTATTTTTTCAATAACAGCAATACGGATAATAACCAAGTTTCAAACTCTCAATATTTTTTACAGAACAGCACTAACCAATTTTATGATGAAAATAGTATTTCCACTTCGGTAAATTATAATAACAGATTAAACCTGCGGATGGAATATAAGATCGACTCTTCTAATTCACTTATCTTTTCTCCATCTGTTAGTTTTCAAAATAATAATACAGGAAATAATGTAACAGGAACAAGATACTTCACTCTCAACTCTCTTATTAGCAGCACAGATTACAAAAGAGATTCTAAGAATTCAGGCTATAATACCAACAATAATTTATTGTTCAGGCATGCATTCAAGAAAAAAGGAAGATCACTTTCTTTCAATATCGGTTATGCAAAAAACAACCGTGTCGGAGACACTTATCTTGAATCAATAAACAGATATTTTAATACAGGAAATTTCAATGATTCACTGCAGCAATACACCGACCAACTGGTAAATGGTGATACGTATTCCGGTAACATTGCATACACAGAACCTATAGGTAAAAAAGGTCAGTTGCAATTTAATTTCTCCCCTTCTATATCGAAAAACAATTCAGACCAGGCAGTGTTTCAATATGAGAATCTGACAAGTAAGTATTCTGAATTTGATTCTACATTATCCAACAAGTTCGACAACACCACCACGTCGTATTCAACATCTGCATCTTATAGAAAAGGTGACCGTGATAATATGCTCGCATTTGGTCTGGCTTATAAATACACCGGTTTAAACAGCCAGCAAATCTTTCCGCAATATGCTGTCGTTAAAAAATCATTTAATAATATTTTACCTAATGCAACGTTGAGAAAGAAATTTAATGCCCGGGAAAGTATGAATTTTTATTACAGATCGTCTACCAATGCGCCTTCCGTTACACAATTGCAAAATGTAGTAAACAATAACAACCCCTTGTTTTTAACTACAGGAAATCCTGATTTAAAGCAACAATTTTCAAATACTATCAGCACACGTTATACATATACCAATACTGCAAAGGGAAAAAGTTTTTTTGCAAATCTGTTTGTACAACAGGCATCCAATTATATTGCTAATGCAACATACATAGCCCGCAGGGATTCTGTTATTGATAATGGAACTATTTTACAACGTGGTTCACAATTAACCAAGCCGGTGAATATGAATGGTTATGTTAGTTTGCGATCCTTTTTAACTTATGGTTTCCCAATTAAATTCATTAAGTCAAACCTAAACATGAACGGTGCTTTCAGCTGGTCTAAAATTCCCGGCCTGGTAAATAATGTAAAAAGTGTTTCAGATAATTACACTTACACAGCCGGTGCAGTTGTCTCCAGTAATATTTCTGAAAGAATTGATTTTAATGTTTCTTACAATGCAAATTATACTGTGGTGAGAAACACATTGCAGCCATTTTTGAACAATGATTTTCTTTCACAGACCGCAGGTGTTCAAATAAATTTATTATCTAAAAAAGGATGGTTCATTCAGAATGATATTTCCAATCAATCGTATGTTGGATTAAGTGCAGGCTTTAACCAAAGTTACTGGCTGTGGAATGCAGGAATCGGAAAAAAATTCATGAAAAATAAAGCAGGGGAATTAAAACTTTCCGTATTCGATCTCCTGAAACAAAACAGGAGTATCACCAGAAATATTACCGAGAGTTATGTTGAAGATGTACAGAATGTAGTGTTGACGCAATATTTTATGTTGACATTCAGTTATAAATTGAAAAATTTTGGAACAGCAAAAACATCTGTACAAGGTTCGGGAGGTGGTTCAAGATATATGCAGGGCGGCCCTCCACCAGGAAGTCCTTCGTTTTAATTAATTTTAGAACGAATCTTATAATAATTGTTTTTGAATCATATTTCTTCTGATAAAATTCTAATCGAACCTTCAATAGAAATATTGATAGAGGCCTGGAAAGAAATGGTGTACAATACGGCATTAAGTATTGTACAGCAAACAGAAGACGCTGAAGATATAACGCAGGATGTGTTTATTCAGATCTATCAGCAATGGAAAACATTCAGAGAGGAATCAAATATAAAAACATGGATATACCGGATAACGGTTAACAAATGCCTGGACCATCAGAAAAAAATATCTCGAGAAAAAAATGGCGGTTTATTAAAAAGGGTATTCGGAATTTCAGCAGAAGAAGAGGCAATACATTTTGAACATCCGGGTGTATTAACAGAAAATAAAGAACAATCTGTACTACTTTTTAAAGCTTTAAAATTATTACCTGAATCACAAAAAATAATTTTTGTATTGCATAAGATCGAAGGATTGAACCAATCTGAAATAGCAACAGTATTAGGCATTTCGAGAATGGCAGTTGAGTCAAAAATTAAAAGAGCAAAAAAAACATTATTTGAAAAATTAAAATTGATACATGAAAGATCCTGATAATTTTAATTCGTGGGCAGATGATATTTATAACAGCATGGATAATGCTCAACGGGCAACGCCTTCTCCATTTTTATTAACGCAGGTTTTACATAAACAATATGCTCCGTCTGATAACATTTGGGAAAAGTTGATGTTTTGGTTAACCAAACCCGTTATAGCGATTTCGGTATTATTTTTTGTGATTGCATTAAATGTACTCTTGATTTCAAGTTCGGTAAACACACAATTAAAAAGATCAGACTACAATAATGATATTTTTTATACCAGCACTACATCAATTTTTGATATAGATAATATTACACCATGAACAGAGGAAAATATAAAATTTTAATTGTCATCATTATTGTATTGCTTATTGCAAATATGGTAACGTTGTATTTTCTGATAAATGATAAACGAAAAAGAAATGGAAACCGTAACGATCTTTTTACTAACTATTTAAAAAAGGATATAGGTTTTAATGATCTTCAGATCAAAACATACGACTCTCTTTTGGAAAAACATCGTACGTCTATGAAAGCAGATTTTACAAAAACGGATATGCTGCGAAAAAATTCCTTGAAAAAGCTTCCTGAAAATAATTTTTCCGATTCAATTATTAAGATTTCGGTAGAAAATAATTCTGGTTTTTACAAACAAATG
Source organism: Ferruginibacter sp. (assembly GCA_046593675.1). GTDB lineage: Bacteria > Bacteroidota > Bacteroidia > Chitinophagales > Chitinophagaceae > Ferruginibacter. The sequence goes on along the minus strand of JBKJSZ010000052.1, from coordinate 7,887 downwards.
CAGATTCAAATGCTTAATCATCTTCGGGATGTAAGAAATATTTGTACGGCTGACCAGCAAAATAAATTTGATACCAGTTTTTATAAATTTATATTTAATTCAAAAAAAAATAAATATTAAATCATGAGAAAGTATTTCCTGTTAATCGTATTAGCCATGTCTTCTGTTTTTATATATGCTCAAGGCGGAGATCAACAAAGAAAAAGCCCGGAAGAAAGGTTAGCAGCAGTTATGGAAAAGCTAAGTCCTTTAAAACTTGATGCGGACGCTACAGAAAAAACCAAAACTGTTATTGCCGATTATTTTACTGCACAACAGGCTGCCATGAAAGAAATGCGGGAGTCAGGAAATATGGATAGAGAAACAATGATGATTAAAAGAAAAGAACTCGCTTATATACGTGATGCAAAACTAAAAAATATTTTCACTGCAGATCAAATGAAGCAATGGGTGGATGAAATTGAACCATCTCTACGTCCACAAAGAAAAAATAATTAAAAACTAATCTACCTTTCAAAACATCGTAAAATGTGTATTATTTTTTTAGCACATTATCAATCCTTTCTACTAATGTTTCATATTCTGTAAAACCTTGTGCGATCAAATGAAAGATCCCATCTTCTTTTTGAATAAATACGGTGGGATAACCGGTAACTTTTAATTGTTTTGCTAATGCAAATTCATAATAGGCATCCTCTTTAGTTTGAGGATCCTTTAATTTTTTATAGAATTCATCTGCAGGGATTTTATATTTTTCCAACAGATGCCTATACGCTTCATCATCTGTAATATCTCTTCCTTCATAATGTAAGCTGTATTGAAGATCCGCTGCAAATTCTACAGCACGTTCGGGAAAATAATTCTTGAATACACATAATGCTTTTGAAGGTTTTTCCGAGTTTGGATACCAGTCACTCTCATCCGGGTGTTTGATATGCCACAAATATTCAGATCCGAATTTGATACCTGTACGCTCTTCAACGTTTAAATATGCTTTTTCAATATAAGCGGCAGTTGCGCCAATATGAACAGGTTGAGAAGGTAAAATCATACCACCGCTGATTACTTCTATATCCATGATATATGAATACGCTTCTTCAATTTTTTTTATGACAGGTGAGAATCCATAACACCAACCACAATAGGCATCATAACAATAGATCAGCAAAGGTTTCATTTTTCAAAGTTAAATCATACCATAAAAAAAGCCGTTGCAAAAACAACGGCTCTAAAATTTGATTTATAAAAATTACATTTTTGTCATTTTAATTTCCATATTTTTTCTCTCTTTTCCATTTCTTGTTTCATACATTTCCAGAATCATCGTTTTGTCATCAATCGTAGTCATCGTTTCTCTCATATCAATAGTTTTTCCCGTAACAGGATCCGTCGCATTTCCCATAAGTGTAATCGTTTTATTGGTACTGTCGTATGTTCCCTCCATATTCATTATCCCGCTTCCCATATTGTCGATCCAGGAGGATACATATTTTTTCTTAGCATTATCATAAGCCATAGTGCCGCGTCCTTCAAATGCCATTCCATCCATATTTCCCTTATGCAAATACTCCTGATATAAACCATTATACATCATTTTGATATTTCCGCTAGCTGTATATTTTTTTGCAGGAGCGCCTTCCGTCACCCACATCGTTAAATCTTCTTTCCAGTTTCCTACCTGTTTAGCCAGCATAGCATGTGCTTGTCCTGGCGTCATGTATTCCATCCATGCTTTCATCATAGTGGCCGAATCAACCGGTGGATCAACATTTGTTTGCGTAGTTGCTGCATCAGTAGATTTTGCGGAATCCGATGATGAAATTACCGCTTCCTCTTTTTTAGTTTCATCTTTGTTAGCACAACTAATAAATACAAAAAGTGCTGATGTGATGATAAATATTCTTTTCATTTTTTGATGATTTAGTTAAACAAAATAAATATTCTTTTTTACAAATTCAAGATTATTTTATCAATGTGCTTCCAACCATGTTTTCCCGTGGCCTATTTCTGCATTTGCTGGAACGCCATTTGGAAGCAGGAGTGCGGTTTCCATACACTGTATGACCATTGGTTTTATTTTTTCCAATTCATATAATGGTACATCAAAAACCAATTCATCATGAACCTGTAATAACATTTTAGATTGCATGTTTTCTTTTTTCAACTGAGCATTGATTTTTATCATAGCCAGTTTAATCATATCTGCAGCCGTTCCCTGGATAGGAGAATTGATAGCATTTCTTTCTGCAAAACCTCTTACCGTAAAATTGGCGCTGTTGATATCTTTCAACCAACGTTTTCTTCCCATTAAAGTTTCCACGTACCCAAGTTCCTTACAGGAGGAAATGGTAGCATCCATATATTTTTGAATGCCGGGAAATTGTTTTTTATAATTCTCAATGATCTCTTTTGCTTCAGAACGGGATATAGATAAATTTTCTGCTAGCCCGAATGCGCCTTGTCCATAAATAATTCCAAAATTCACACTTTTTGCTTTGTAGCGCATTTCCTTTGTAACCGCAACTTCTTCCACTCCAAAAACTTTCGCAGCAGTTGCCGTATGAATATCTGTACCGGAACGAAATGCTTCACACATATTTTCATCGCCACTGATAGCTGCCACAATTCTTAATTCTATTTGAGAATAATCTGCCGATACCAATACATGATTTTCATCCCGTGGAATAAATGCTTTTCTGATCTCTTTTCCTTTGTCCGTACGAATCGGAATGTTTTGCAAATTCGGATTATTACTACTTAATCTTCCGGTTACGGCAACTGCTTGTGAATAACAGGTATGTAATCTTCCGGTTTTTTTATTGATCAACAACGGCAAGGCATCTACGTATGTTGATTTTAATTTGGTGAGTTCCCTGAACACCACAATATCTTCTACAATTTTATGCTTGTTTGCCAGTTTCAATAAAACATCTTCACCGGTAGAATATTGACCGGTTTTGGTTTTTTTTGCTTTCTCATCGAGGTTCATTTTATCAAACAACACTTCCCCTAATTGTTTTGGAGAAGCCAGATTAAAACGAACGCCAGCCTGTGCATATACACTTTCTTCTGCTTTTTTAGCTTCTTCTTCCAGCTCCACAGAATATTTGTTCAAAAAAGCCTGATCAACCCTAATACCTTCAAATTCCATATCTGTCAATACGCGTATCAATGGATTTTCTACATGGTAAAAAACTTTATCTACTTTTTTATCACTGAGCATAGGGAGAAAAACATTTTTCAATTGCAGTGTTATATCTGCATCTTCCACTGCATATTCCTTTGCCTTCTCAACTTCCACCTCACGCATGTTTCCCTGGTTCTTTCCTTTTTTACCAATAAGATCCTCAATTGGAATGGGTTCATAACCCAGATACATTGCACTAAGTGCATCCATATTTCTTTTTCCTTCCGGCTCAATAACATAGTGAGCCAGCATGGTATCAAACAGATCACCTTTCAATTCTATTCCATACCATTTAATTACCAGCAAATCATATTTGATATTTTGCCCAACCCAACATTTTGTTTCATCATTAAATAATGTATCGAATAAATGCAATTTTATTTTTGCAGCTTCAAATTCTGCGGGCATAGGAATATAATACCCTTCTCCCGGTTTATAGGAAAAACTCAGCCCCACAATCTCTGCCTGATTTGCATCAATATTGGTGGTTTCTGTATCAAAACTTATTTGCTTCTGAGCGGAAAGTTCATCAATTAATTTTTTAATTTCCTGTTCCCCATCAACTAATGTATAATGGTGTGGCGTATTGTTAATGTTTTTATCTACAATTGTTAAAGGTGCGGAATTTGCAACGGGTACGGCATTGCTGCTAATAGTATTAACAACATTGCCAAAAAGATCCATTTGTTCAGTTAGTGGTGCGGAAGTCATCCCGGGAAGGTCTTCACCTAAAATTCTACGCCCCATCGTTTTAAATTCAAGCTCGGTAAAAATGGATGTTAATGCCGGACGATCCCATTCTTTCATACAAAATTCTTCTTCATGAAATTCAACCGGTACATTCAATATAATAGTCGCCAGTTTTTTACTCATGATCGCATTTTCTTTTCCATTGCGGATCTTCTCTCCTAATGCACCTTTGATGTTAGCAGCATTTTCTAATATATTTTCCAGGCTTGTATATTCCTTCAATAGTTTAGCGGCTGTTTTTTCGCCCACTCCGGCAATGCCAGGAATATTATCAACGGCATCTCCCATCAATCCTAAAATATCAATTACCTGGTTTACATTTTCTATATCCCATTTTTTACAAACTTCTTCCGGGCCCATGATTTCCACCGTTCCACCCTGGTAACCGGGTTTATAAATTTTAATATTTTCAGAAACTAATTGTCCGTAATCTTTATCCGGTGTAACCATAAACACTTCATAACCGGCTTTCTCTGCTTGTTTGGCAAGCGCACCAATTATATCATCTGCTTCATAACCATCTTTTTCGATGCACGGAATATTGAATCCTTTGATGATCTTTTTAATATCCGGAATTGCAGATAAAATATCTTCCGGAGCTTCCTGCCGGTTCGCTTTATAATCAGAAAAATCTGTGTGACGTTCTGTTAAGGCATGTGTATCAAAACAAACAGCAATGTGAGTCGGCTGCTGATTGTTAATCAGATCCACTAAAGTATTGGTAAATCCAAACTGTGCGTTCGTATTTCTTCCTTTACTGGTAATACGCGGGCTTCTTACCAATGCATAATACGCTCTGAATACAAGTGCCATTGCATCCAGCAGAAACAACTTCTTTTTCATCTGCTAAAAGTAAAACAATATCAGCGTTGAAAATTTTTGAATGACCACATCAGCAAAAAGTTTTGCTTAAAATTTATTAAGATATACGGGAAGCATTTCTCTCCAGGTAGGCCAATCGTGTTTCCATTCTGTTCCCCAAACATCCAGTTCATGGTGAATACCTTTTGAAAACAAGACTTCTGAGAATTTTTTTGAAGCGGTAGGATCTTCATAATCACCACTACCGGTAAGAATGTGAATGTGATGGCTTTTGCGAATATGATCCAGATACCATCCATCGTTTAAGTTAGGGAGATAATGCATAGGTGAATTAAAATATACCTGATCATCATAAAATCCTTTTGTGTATTCTGAAAGATCATATACTCCACTCATGGCTATAACGCCATTGATCAGATCCGGACGTTTCAAAAACAGATTCATACTATGTAGAGCGCCAAATGAAGCACCGCAGGTAATGATAGGTGTTTCAGCAGAAGTATTGGTGCGAATAAAAGGCACGACTTCGTTAAAAACATAATTATTAAATTGATTCTGACGAATGGCTTTATGCTCACCGGCCATTTCATTATTTAACCAACTCTCATTGTTAATACTATTGATGGAAAACACCCGTACTTTTCCGCTGTTAATAAAAGGCGCTAAAGTTTCCATTAATTGAAAACGTTCGTATTCAAGATAATCTGCAGCGGCAGTCGGCACTAATAAAAGTGCAAATCCATAATCACCATAAGAAACAATAGGCATTTCTTTTTCTAAGGAAGGACTGTACCAGGTTGCGAGTTCTCTTTTCATTTTTATGATTTATGATCTTAACAAAAATAAGGATGTGTTTCTTGTAAAATGCCTTTGATTGATATTTTTGTTTGATAATAGTGAAAACACGTTTTCTAAAAGGAACATTTTGTTGATTGAATGTTGCGAAATTTAATCCGCCGTACCGTTTGCCAAACCCGTTTATTATTTCATTGCATTTACCACTTCTCAAAAACTAATAGGTAATAAATTAAATAAGAAAAAACTGTTGGTAGATGTTGCCTTCTACGTCTTTTATCTCATTAACCACACTACCGATATGATGCATATAGGTAAAAATATCATCGTTGTGTATGCGTACGAAATTTCCCGGGAGTTCTGTTTCCAGGGGTTTATAATTTCTTTCCAGGAATGTACGGGCTTCCTGGTGTTGCGTTGGTATCGTATCCAGGCAATGGTTCTGTTACGGTTGGAAAACAATTTTTCCAGTTTGTGGGAAGAATCTATCACCTCTTCTTTATGTTTTAAAGTACGGTAATGAGGCGCCTCAATGCGTGTGAGATAGCATGCATGAGCGGGAAGGTCTTTATTGACTTCCTGTACAAAATAAACAGCAACCGCAACGTTTTCCCATGGCTTAGCACTATGTTCCAGGTGAGTGATCAACGCAAATAAACTCAGGGCTTCCGCATCCAGCAAATAACTCAGCATTTCATTTATGTCTGCGGGAATGAAGCCTAATTTCTTTCCTTGCCAATGTAAAGCGATGGCACAAGAATCGTATTCATTCTTTGGTTCCCTGACCAATTCCAACAAATCGCCTTCTTTTAATTGAGGCAATAAATGAACGCCTTCGTAATGCCGAAAACCAGCAATGAAACATTGTAAAAGATATATTTTCCTAAAATCTTTTGTAAGAGATACTGGCAATTTACCAATGGCAATAGAACTGATTAAAGTTTGTAAGAAGCCAGCACGGTTCAAAATATTTTTTTTATTTATTGAAAATATGAAAAAGGAATATAAAATAGAATTATTATATTTATGAGCTGGTCCGAACTACTACCTATATTAAATAAAAAAGCGACTTACGCCGCTTTGAATGTTTTCACGATGGAATAAATGATATTGTATTTGCTGAGGCAAGTAATAATTATACTAAACTTGTTTTATTAAATAAACAGCAACACATTATTTCAAAAACACTAAAAGACGTGCAGGATGTTTTAGAAGAGCGCCATTTTCTGAGAGTGCACCGTCAATACATTATTAACCTAAATTATGTGAAACAATTTTTCAGAGGCGATAATATGTATGTAGTCTTGAATAATGGTGAACATATTCCTGTAGCCCGTAGTCAGAAAGATAAATTAATTGAAAAATATGGTTGGTTATAAAATTTGAAACATTGCTAAAAATCGAACCTTATCAACATCATCTGCCAAAGGCATAATATTTACTTAAAGGATGTACTTCATTTGAAAGTAATGCGGTAACCATATCCATTGCCTGAACAGAAAACGTGATGCCATTGCCGCCAAATCCCAAAACAAATATTGCATCCGGGTATTCAGGTGTAATACCTATGTAAGGCAGTCCATCTTTCGTTTCACCAAATACGCCGCCCCAGCTAAAATCTTCTTTAAATAAAATGCCGGGTATAAGTTTCTCCAGTTTTTTTATGATCGCATCCGATTTTTTTTCTTTGATGGATTGTTGAAAAATGTAACTTTTATATCGAGAGTCTTCCCCACCTGCGAGTAACCGGTTATCATCTGTACACCTGAGATACAGATATGGTTCATCGGTTGTCCAAACCAGGTTATTTTTTATGGCATCAATTCCTTGTATTCCTTGCTCACTTACACAGGCATAGGTATAATATAGTTTCGCCACCTTTTCTTTCAGCATTTCTGTGGCTTCAAAACCTGTACAAAAGATCAACTTCCTGCATGTAACTTTCTTTTTATTTTCGAGGTGAATAATGGTTTGGTCTTTTTTAAATTCAAAAGACGAAATAGTTGTCTGGTCGTACAATTGTAATCCTCGTTGTACATTTAATTTCATCAAGGCATGTGTGAGTTGATACGCATCCACACTTGCGCCAGCTTCAGATAAAATGGCACCTCCACCGTTTATCCCATACGATTGAGAAAGCTCGTTTTGAGACAACCATTGAACACCCAGTTGATGTTGATCTCTTATGGAAAATTCTTTCAAAAGCTTTTTTTGAGCAGACTTATCATGTGCTACATATAAAGATTGCTGGTATTTAAAACCACAATCAATGGAATGTTCATTAATAACATTTCCTAATTTTTATAAAGCGGGCATAGAGGCTATACAAAAAT
>JBKJSZ010000331.1:0-3663 GCA_046593675.1 Ferruginibacter sp. | reverse complement strand
TATATTTCTATTCCCGACTCGCTTAATTTTTCTGAAACCGTTGCAGAGCCGATTAGATTATTAGATATAATGTTGCCGGATTCGTTTCCGGTTGCGCCTACTAATACAATACCGGATATGGATGATAAAATGGAATTATTGGAAAAAATGTTATTGGAATTTGCAGCTTCGGCAATACCTCCTACAACACTGCCACTGCACATTAAAGCGGTGAAGGTTGTGGTAGGTGAATTACCTTTTAAAGAACAATTTATCACGTTATTATTTGTAGCACCATTCGATCCACTATTGCTGTTCAACCATATAATTGTACTGGTTGTGGAATTCGTGCTGGTATTGATGAGTGTAAGATTTCTTGTATTTCCTCCTCCAGTATTTGATCCATCAATTGTAATATAATCAGCGCCGTTCAGTCGTATAATTGCTACCGCAGATGAACCGGTTATAATAGGGTTAACACCAGATGCGGGTTTTATAGTAAGTGTATTGACAGCACTGGCATAACTGTTTGATAAAATGGAAATAGGAAATGTTTCATTGGTACTGTAATTATTATCTATCAATGAAAAAGTAATGGGGCCACCTATGCAAGCCGTATTGTAAGCATTCATTGCAGCAGTAAGCGTAGGATAATTTCCAGTAGCGCCCACTGTATAAGTTCCAGTTAAAGGAGCCGTTAATGTAAGCGGAACCGTAACAGAGCTGGAGCAGGTTGATGTAGTTTCTATAACAGTTACTGTATAAGTTATAGAAGATGTTACGCCGCTTGCAATTGGATTGGCCGTGTTGGTATTATTGAGATAGGTTGCCGGAGACCAATCGTAACTTAATACCGCAGGATAAAATGCCCAGGCTTCTGAAGATACGTTCCACGCCGTATTATTTCTACCAGGTGCAGCACTGCCTAACGTTCCGGTAGCATTTTCAATGCCCATTGTTTTTAAAAGATTACTGCCATTATCATTAACGGTGCCTGCTGCAATTTCTATATGATTGTCAGATTCATACAACCGGATCTGTCCGGTAATGACACCTGTACTTCCTGATAAAAAATTCAGGTTATAATATTCCATAACAAAAATTCTATTCGGCGAAGTTCCATTTGTAAAATAACGTACATACGCACCGGCATTAACTGTAGGGTCAACTACCAGATCACGCCATGCCAACGCGATCACATTATTGGGTGTAGTGGCAGAAGGAAGTGTTTGTGGTGTGAGAGAGGTGTTAGTGTTTTGAAGGGTTATATAGCCGTTGGTATTTGCATAAACCTGTGTAATCAGTTGTCCATAAAATGTAAATGCGAAAGGCAATGTGATAGCGGCGGAGATGGCATCATCCACATAGGTGTTCCATAAAATGGTGGCACTTGATGAAGGCGTTAAGCTATTGTACGGTATAGAAGATACTGAATAACCGGTTGCAGCTGTAACCAGAAGTTGTGACGTACCATTACAAACCTGCGATGGGGAGGCAGTAGCAGTTAAAACCGGCGATAGAACAACTGAAAATGATGTTGTGGCTGTTCCGGAACAACTTCCTGAAGTATAGGAATAGCTTACAGTAAATGTACCGCTTACACCTAAAGGCAGATTGATTTGTCCGGTGGATGCATTGATTGTTACACCACCTGATGAAATGGTATATGTGCCTCCTGCAGGGCCTGTTTGTATTACATTTTTATTTCCGGTTCCTGAACAAAAGGACGCGGCTCCATAAGTAATTGTTGCTGCAGGTAATGAACTTACAGAAATACTTAACGTTGAACTGCCGCCGGAGCCACATGAATTTACCGGAGTTACAGTTAATGTACCTGCAGTAGCACCTGCTGAAAAGCTAATGTTATTGGTGGGTGAAACAGTGGTTGCTGTAAAAGTTGCTCCGCTTCCCGAATAAGTCCATGTATAAGATGTTGCTCCTGTTACTGTTGGTATAGAATACGTATTGGTGTTATTCGGACATACTGTTGTTGATCCGGTTATAGTTCCTGCATCAGAGGGTGCCGCTGTACAAAGTGACCACGTAAAAATCAAACCATTTGATGGAAGATACGCAGGAGTAATTCGGACAGGATCTTTATTAGAAGGTGCCGCAATAGTATTGGTCCATCCGGTTAAAGATCTTCTTGCATTGAAATCTGCAGAGGATGCTCCTCTCAAACCAACCTGGCAATCGAGTGTTGGCGTAGCGGAAGTTGTACAAGGTCCATATATAACCTGTAAAGTTTGAAGCAATGGATTTCCACCGCCTTCATTTAAAACCATTTGAAAATTGAAATTATCATTCAATGCACCGGAATATCTTTTTATCTGCGTCCATTGAACAATAAACTGACGGTTCGGAGCTGATCCTCTTACAAAAGAATAGATACTGGAACTTGGTGTAATGGTTCCACCGGTTGCTGTACTGGTGGCATTGGTACTCATGGTGATTATAGTTCCGGCAAAAGCTTTTACCACTGTACCAACAGGAATTCCTGTACCTTCTAATCGTGTTCCTATCTGAATATTTGCCATAGAAGAAACTCCTGTCAACTGATCAGAATTGATTGTTCGATTACCTGTGATAGTAGCAAATGTTTGATAATTCCAATCACAATTAATGCCTGCAAAACCGTTGTTATTTCCGGTTCCATATAAATACATTCCGGTATTGGCGCCAGCTGCAGTCCAGGATCCACCTGAAAGATTTCCTGTCATGGCGATTGCCCCATTACTAAATGCTAACCATGCATCTGTATCAACACCTATCGTACCGGTTGTTGTATAAGTAACTCCGTTATAAGTAAAATCAAAAGGTATCGGATAAATGGTACTGTTATCATCCCATGTTGTAGAAAAAACATTGGCTGGTGTACCAGATGGTGCTTCGGGAATATATGTTCCAGTTGATTGGGAAAAAATGTAATTGGTTACCTGTGCATGTGTAATACTGGTTATCAGTATGAGTGATGAGATTATACACCAACTTTTTCTTATAGAAGCAAAGTTCAGAATGCGTAAAAATTGAAGCATATTTAACCTGTATAATAGATTATAAACATCGGCACTTGTATCCGTTGTTGTTCATTTTTAACAGGTAAAGGATTGCGTAAATTTTACTATATCTCAAATATAGTTAATTAGTAGCTTATATGGAACCATTTTGGAGCAAATAATGATCAGGGGTTTGCGGAAATATCAGCCAGATAATCAATCATATAGCTTGGAAGTTTTAAAATATTATGTATAAAAAAAGCCGTCTCTTAAAAGAAACGGCCCTGGATATGTTTAATAAAGATCTAATGAATTTCAATATTCAGAGTTTCAGTTTTGCTATCACTCTGTATTTTTACATGATACATTCCAGCCGGTAATGATGCCGGCAACGAAAGTGAATGCGTAAAACCTGGTGCAGTATTCAACAATTTTTTGCTGAAAACATTTTTGCCTTCTGTATTAATTAATTGAATCTGATAAATTTTTTTAGATGGAAGTGATACATTCATCAGATGATTAACAACAGGAATCGGATAAATTCTTGCATATTCAGCATTTGGCATTCCATCAATTTTTACAATAGTGCTATATTGAATTCTTCCTCCGTTGCTAATGGCTTTTACTCTATAATAAATGTTTGATTCTAAAGCATTATTATCTTCCTTGCTATATTCTGCGGCTCCAC
>JBKJSZ010000134.1:0-3719 GCA_046593675.1 Ferruginibacter sp. | reverse complement strand
GACATATTAAAAAAAAATGGACTTAGCGTTACAGAAGGCAGAAAAAAAATACTTGATTTATTTTTAGATAATGAAGGTGCGCTTGCACATGCAGATGTTGAAAAAAAAACTGATGCTGCATTTGACAGAGTAACTGTTTACAGAACATTGCAAACTTTTGTTGACAAAGGAATTATACACCAGATTCCTACTATCGATAATTCGGTATTATATGCTTTGTGTAAACACAATTGCGAACAAGGTCATCATCATGATAACCATGTTCATTTTATCTGTACCCGCTGTAATAAAACAATTTGTTTGGATGAAGTGACTGTTCCTGAAGTGAAATTACCCAAAGGTTTCAGTCCCTCACAATCTGCCATGGTAGTAACAGGAGAATGTAATGATTGTAAATAATTACAACAGTTGATCCATTTCTTTATTTACAAAATCCATCAACAACTTTATTTTTTCAGGAGAAAAATCGAATTCAAGTCCTGCAGTTTTATACAGTTCCGGAAGGGTTTCCGTACCGCCGAGGCTTAATGCATTACAATAATTCTGTAGCGCCTTTTCTTTATTTTGTTTGAATTGCATCCACATTCCAACCGCTCCTAATTGTGCAATTCCATATTCTATATAATAAAAGGGAACTTCGAATAAATGTAACTGGCGTTGCCATGCATTTGCACGATAATTATCCAAACCTGTATAGTCGATTATCCCATCTGAAAATTCTGCGATAATTTCTTTCCAGGATGTAGTTCTTTCATCGTGTGAATGTTTAGGATGTGCATATATCCAATGTTGAAATTTGTCTATAATTGCAATCCATGGAAAGATGGTTATCACTCTTTCTAACTGGTGGATTTTAGCCCGTTGCAGATCTTCCGGATTTTTAAAAAAGGTCTCCCAGTGATCCATACTGAAAAGCTCCATCGCCATAGAGGCCACTTCAGCGATTTCCATTGGATAATCTTTAAAGCCACTCAACTCGAGATGATGTGCCAGAAATGAATGTACCGCATGTCCGCCTTCATGAACCATTGTGGTAACGTCATGCATTTGGCCGGCAGCATTCATGAAAATAAAAGGAGCGCCACTTTCCGCTAATGGACAATTATATCCGCCGGGTGCTTTTCCTTTTCTGCTATCCAGATCAAGATGATTCATTGTTTTCATCTTTGATAAACACGCGGCAAAAAAAGGATCAAGATTATAAAAACATTCAATAGATTTTACCAGCATTTCTTCGCCTGTGTTAAAGGGATGCAAAGTTGTAGTTCCTTCCGGTTCTGCTTCCAGATCCCAGGGACGTAAAGCATCTACTTTTAAAATTTTTCTTTTACGTTCATAAATTCTTTTTACCAGGGGAAGCACCTGCTGTTTTACGGCTTCGTGAAAACGAAAACAATCATCTTTCGAATAATCGAATCTTCCTAATTCTTTAAAACGAAAATCAGTATATGAAGTAAAGCCGGCATTAACAGCCTGCTGGTTTCTTAATTCTATTAGTTTATCAAAAAGTTCATCCAGCTTTTCTTTATCCGCTAATCTGCGTTGCTGAATTTTATGATATACCTGTTCCCTGATATTTCTATCATGGCTTTCTAAAAATCTACCTGCTTGTTGTAAAGTATATTCCTTCCCGTCCACCTCTACCATCATGGCACCGGTGATTTGTCCATATTGTTGTTGCAAAACGGACAGCTCTGCCTGTAACGGAATATTTTTTTCCGTAAAAAGTTCAATATTTTTTTTGACGCTGCGTAAAAAAGTATGGTATTTCTTTTGGTCTAATTCCTGCAGATAAGGTGCATCCAACAATTTTTTATTTAATGCATCTGCATAAGGCTGAATCTTCGGCTGAATTTCCATGCAAAAAAAATTGAATGAATCTTCCAGCACTTTGTTATCTGTATCACAAGTCATTTTGATCTGGCGCCAGCAGGCATTTTCACTGATCGCTGCTTCGAGTTCACTTTGATCTTTGAGCCATTTTTCTAATGAATCTTTAGAAGAAATATTGCGAGACATTAATTCTTTGAAAAACGGTTCTATGATTTCCCAATCATTTAATTCAAAGTTTTGAGGCAGAAAAGTTCTCTGCAATTTTTCAATATCTGCGTTGTATTGCATAAGCCAAGATTAAAAAAACTTAAGCCATCTTTCGTGGAGTATTTATTTTTTTGGGTGGTGCATTTTTTACAGTAGCTGCTTTTGGGCCAACATTCTTTGCCGTAGATATTTTTTTCTCTGCAATTTCTCCCCCTTCTTCTGATGCTTCAGATAATTTGATTTCAACATTTGATTTATGCAGAATTTCGAACCAGCGAACCATTTTTTTCATATCACTTCCATACACTCTTTCAAAATCCATATCCGGATACACTTTTTCAAAATAATTTCTGATCGCTTTCGCATCTGCCTTTCCATCAGGCAAAGTATCACCTGCAGTTTTCATGGCATTAAAAACATCCACAAGGTTTACATTATCCCGTTTTGTATATACTTCAATACTTTCCAGATGTGAAAAATTATGCACGCGACTGCTTACAAACTTCACTGAATTATCATCTAGTGAACGAACCACACCACCATCAGCCTTAGAAGATACCAGTTCAAACAAACCGCTTAAACCTGTAACTGAAACAATCTTATTATACTCCATACTTTTAATTTAAGTGTTGCAAGTTAAAGGAATTCAGTTATTGGAAGACACAGATATTTGCAATAAAATTATTTTTACAATTTTCGCCTGATCTTTTCTTAAACGTCGTCTAAATGTCTGTAGTTAATATATTTTATGAGGAGATTTTATGTAACGGTGTTTGCTGTTTTTTTGTTTTCAATTTCTTTCGCACAAAATGGCGTCATCCGTGGTATAGTAATAGATGCTTTAGATGCAAAACCTTTACCGGGCGCAACATTAAGTATTCTTTTACAACTCGATAGTTCTGTAGTAAAAGTTGTGACCTCTTCCAATGACGGAACTTTTTCAATTTCTGAATTACCGGATGATAGCCTCATTTTTACGATAACATCCGTAGGGTTTCAGCAATATGTATCTTTTTTAACCCTGGATAGTTCCAATAAGTATACAAGGATTTATGATGTTATCCGCCTGAACCGCCTCGATAAAAATGATCTTCAATCTGTAACGGTTATATCCAGAACACCAACAGTTACTCAAAAAGGAGATACCACTCAATATAGCGCCAGTCAATTTAAAGTAAACCCGGATGCCACTGCAGAAGATCTTATCAAAAAAATGCCCGGCATAACGGTTGATAAATCGGGAACGGTAACGGCTCAGGGAGAACAAGTAAAATCAGTAACAGTTGATGGTAAAAAATTCTTTGGCGATGATGCTACTGCCGCTTTAAAAAATCTTCCTGCTGAAATTATAGATAAAATCCAGGTATTTGACCGGTTGAGTGATCAGGCGCAATTCACAGGATTTGACGATGGAAGTGGACAACGTTCTATTAATATAATTACGAAATCTGCAAACAGGAACGGACAATTTGGAAGGCTTTATGCGGGTTACGGAACTGATGAAAGATACAGTGCTGGTGGTAACGTAAGTTTTTTTAAAGGTGATAGAAGAATTTCTCTCGTTGGACTTTTTAATAATATAAATCTGCAAAATTTTGCAGCGGAAGATTTATTAGGAGTATCAAACACCAGCAGTGGCGGAAGCAGAGGTGGGGGCGGCAACAGAGGTGGCGGAAGAG
>JBKJSZ010000362.1:0-5030 GCA_046593675.1 Ferruginibacter sp. | reverse complement strand
TTCATGGGAACTGCAGGTAAATTTAAAGCACCAATTACTTCTACCGGCGCATCCAGGTAACGGAAACAATTTTTTGAAATTCGTCCGGCTAAAGCTTCCGCAAAAGAATTATTTTGTTGTTCTTCTGTAACGATCAGGCATTTGCCATGTCGTTTAACGGTGGCAAATATTAATTCTTCATCTAATGGAAATAATGTTCGCAGGTCAATGATCTCCACACATCCAGAAAAATTTTTTGCAGCTGCCACCGACCAGTAAACACCCATTCCATATGTGATGATACAGGCTGATTCACCTGCTTCCATTGTAGCAATATTTGCGCTTTGTATAATATTTCCTTTTCCTAACGGAATAATATAATCACGCGAAGGCTCCGTCATTTTTGCGGATTCGGTTCCGGGAACTTTACTCCAGTACAAACCTTTGTGTTCCAGCATTACCACCGGGTTAGGATCATAATAAGCGGCTTTCAGCAAACCTTTCATATCTGCCGCATTACTCGGATACACCACTTTAATTCCTTTAATAGTTAGCAATGTACTTTCCACTGATCCACTATGATAAGGCCCGCCACCTCCATATGCGCCAATAGGTATACGTATTAAAGTGCTGATGGGAAACTTACCGCAAGTAAGATAACAACTTTTGGAGATCTCCGTCACCAATTGGTTAAATCCCGGGTAAATATAATCAGCAAATTGTACTTCTACGATCGGTTTTAACCCTACGGCACACATGCCTACCGTTGAACCCACAATATAAGCTTCCTGGATGGCGGTATTAAATACCCGGTGATCACCAAATTGTTCTGCTAATGTTGCCGCTTCCCGAAAAACACCACCCAATCTTCTGCCCACATCCTGTCCATATAACAATGCTTCCGGATGATCTTCCATAATTTCTCTTATGGCAAACAAGGCCGCATCTACCATCAACACTTTTTCTTTATCTGCAGGATTTCTTACACCTGTTTCCGTTTCAATAACAGCTGGTGCAAACACATGATCAACTACAGAAGAAGGATCTGGTTCAGGGGCAGAAACCGCTTTTTCAAAATCATTTTTCACCAGATGGCCGGCATCTTCTTTAATTTTATTTAATTCGGTTTCGGCAATTCCCATACGTTGTAATTGCTGCTCCAATGCCGTGAAAGGATCTTTCAATAAATGTATCTCCAGATCCCCGGCACTTCTGTAAAATTCTTTGCGCACACCACTGGTGTGATGGCCCAACAATGGAACTTTTGCATGAACGAGAAATGGACGCCTTTCCTTTCTTACCATATCTATTACTTTTTTCATGGAAGAAAAGCTTTCTTCAAAATCGCTCCCGTTTATGGTAATTCGGTCAATGCCTTTAAAACCGGCTATAAATTCAAAAGCATCCATAGTTCTTGCTTCTTCTGCACTTACACTGATACCCCAATCATTATCTTGTACGAGGTAAATGATGGGCAATTGATGAAGCGCTGCAAACTGAAACGCTTCACTTACTTCACCTTCTGTAACGGATGCATCGCCCAATGAACAAATAACAACCGGTAATTCTGATTGTGGTCCTTTTTGAAGAAGTGCAGATTGAATGCGTTCCAGGTATTGTATGCCTTGCGCTATTCCGGTTGTTGGGATGGCCTGCATACCGGTAGCACTGCTTTGGTGAATGATGTTCGGCTTGTCATTTCCTTTATAATTCGGATGATTATAATATTCACGGCCGCCGGTAAAAATATCATCTTTCTTTGCCAGCAACTGCAGCATCAATTCATAAGGTGTAAAGCCGAGACCCAACATGATACTTTCATCCCTGTAATAAGGACTTACAAAATCACAAGGAAGAAGATTAAAAGCCGTAGCCAGTTGAATAGCCTCGTGACCGCGGGATGTGCTATGAACGTATTTACAAATTGGCCTGTTGGCTTCATATATATCTGACATAGCCCTGGCAGTACACATCAGTTGCCAGGCTTTTAAATAATGATCCTTTTCCACTCTCAACTTTAAATTAGAGCCGCAAAAATAGATAAAGAACTGCAGATGGTAATTGCAGAAAAATTTGTTTGGCACCCAACCTATTCTTTTCAATAGCAGTATATATATGTAAATAGCGAGTTTTAATCTGTTATACTTATTTAAAATTCATATATTCATTCCTTAATTTTTAATACAAAACCAAGTTTATGAAAAGGTTACTCTTTTTCCCCGCCATTTTTTTATGTGCATTCAGTTTGTTTATTTCTTCCTGTAAAAAGAATATAGACGTCAAAAATCCTGTTATACCTGGAAATACTTTTACTGTTCCGGCTGCAACTCCTGTAATGGGTTCGGTAGCGGGAAGAGTTACTGATGAAAATGACGTTGCCGTTTCAGGAGCTGTTGTTAATTGTGGTGGTATGAATGCCACTACCAATATCAACGGTGTTTTCACTTTTGATAATATAACTCTCGATAAATATGTATCAACAGTAACCGTTACTAAATCCGGTTATTATAAAGGTATCCGATCTTTTTCTGCGAATCCAACCAGGAATTATGTTGATATAAAGCTGTTACCTAAAGCACTCGCCGGAACTTATACCAGCGCCAATGCAGGTACGATTACATTATCCAATTCAACGGAGATAAAATTTCAATCTAACAGCGTTATCGTTAAAAGTACGGGTGCCGCCTTTACAGGTACAGTAAATGTTTATGCAACTTATATAGATCCTACGAGAAGCGATATCGGATCAATTGTACCCGGAAGTTTTATGGCTCGGGATGGTAATAGTATGTATACCTTACAATCAACAGGAATGATTGCTGTAGACCTGGAATCATCAACAGGAGAAGCGTTGCAACTGGCAACCAATAAACCAGCCAGTATAAAATTACCTATTGCTTCCTCATTACTATCCAATGCTCCTGCCACTATTGATACCTGGAGTTTAGATGATAAGGGTGTTTGGATAAAAGAAGGAACAGCTACAAAAGTGGGAAGTAATTATGAAATGGAGGTTACACACTTTTCGTTCTGGAATTGTGATGTTCCTGCAAATGCTATTTACCTGACCTTACATGTGCAGGATCAAAATGCAGTAAGTTTAAGAAACACGCTGGTGAAATTAACTATTCCTAATAATAATAGCTGGTGGGCTAACACATATGGAAGAACGGATAGTGCCGGCAATGTATCGGGTTTGGTACCTGCAGGATTAGGACTTGTTTTAAATATTCTGCCAGGTTATAACTGTTCATCATCTTACACGGAAAATATCGGACCATTTACCGTAAACACCTCTTTAACCATTACGGCCACACTGGCTGCTCAGCAATCCTTCACAGTTACAGGAACGGCAACGTCATGTAGTGGCGCCTTAGACAGTGCAGTTGCTTATATTTATTTGAATAACGGATCGTATGTTTATACCAATGTGGTTAACGGAAGTTACAGTCATACTTTTTCCGGTTGTTCAAATCCCACATCAGTTTATGTAAGTATCAGAAACAGGAATAATTTTTCGAATTCAATTCAACTGGCAGTTACAGGAAATAATATTGTAGTTCCGGCTATCCAGGTATGTCAGCCTACAACTACGACAGCAACTTTCGGAGCTTGCCAGATTGCCACAGTTTCCGGAGTGCTTACTCAAGGTGTACCGGCTAATCAAAATAATATAATGTCAATTTCCATTAATGTCCTTACACCAGGAACTTATAATATATCTACCAATGCGGCGAACGGGATTGTATTTAGTGGATCAGGTGTAATTACTACCAGCGGATCTGCCTTTATAAATCTTACAGCTTCAGGTACTCCTGTAATGGCAGGATCATTTACTTATAGTGCACAGATTTCGGGCCTTACCGGTTGTACTACAGTTGTGAATGTGAATACAGGAACTACCACAAATGCTGCAATCTATACAATCGGTTGTAATATTTCAGCATCTGGTACATGGCTTGCTGGAATCAATACCACATCCAATAATTTTGTCACTATACCTGTAACCGTAACTACAGCAGGTTGGTTTAACATCAGCACTGCTACTGCAAATGGAATTTATTTTTATGATTCTGGTTTTTTCCAAGCGCCGGGTGTGTATAATGTAAATGTTCAGGCATATGGGACACCTTTGAATGCAGGTTCCACTACTTTTAATTTTATAGGTAGTAATGGAACACCAGGTTGCCCTGTTGTGATTAATGTACAAAATACATCTGGAGGAATAGCATCTTATACTTTTATAGGTGCACCAGATAGTTGCCAATTTTTCAGCTATGCAGGGGTGTATACTACCGGAGTTCCCATGAATAGTCAAAATACGGTTAATATAAGTGTTAATGTAACTTCACCGGGCAGTTATACTATTACATCCACTACTATAAATGGAATTACTTTTTCAAGAACTGGAATATTTACACAAACGGGTTCGCAATCTATATTTTTAAATTCCACCGGCACACCGATTCAGCAAGGTTTATCAGCCTTTAATTTCATCGGCAATATCACGGGATGCTCTTTTATAATTCCCGTCAATTAAATAATATAAGTTTATAAAAAATGCCGGTATATAACCGGCATTTTTTATTTAAAATTTAAAGTAATTATTTTCCTCACTTTTTTGAGATTTCCAAATCGATGCAATAATCTGTCTATTGCCAAACTAATCGTTTGTATATACCAGTATATGAATGTAAATAGCGAGGTTTAATCTGTTTATACTTGATTTTAACTCTTATATTCATTCCTTCATTCAATCAAACAAAACAAACTTTATGAAAAGGTTACACAGTTTTTTCTTACAAATGACTGTTTTTAGTTTGTTTCTGTTTTCTTGTAAAAAGAACATAGATACCATTACGCCCACGCCGCCCGGAAACACATTTACCATTCCCGCAGCTACGCCAGTGAACGGGTCTGTAGCAGGCCGTGTAACCGATGAAAACAATGCAGCTATATCAGGCGCTACTATCAATTGTGGCGGATTAATGGCTGTAACTGATAATAACGGAGTTTTTAATCTAGATAATGTAAGTCTTGATAAATATGTA
>JBKJSZ010000056.1:0-4705 GCA_046593675.1 Ferruginibacter sp. | reverse complement strand
AATTATAAAATGGATCTCCGGGTTTTTCTTTGCACTATTCAACAAAAAATCAGCGAAACTCTCCTCATTTTTTTCAACAATAACTTTTGAAAGATTAGTTAATGTTCCGGCAATTCTTTTATTGGTGGGCAGCCCAACATGTTGTTTCGCATCTGCTTTTGACATTTGATCGTATGTGTAATTAACAGGAAGCAATAATAATTCTGACCGGTTTACATTCCTGCATTTTTTAGTAACAGCCATTCCCGGAGAACGAAAATCAAGAATACGGTCTATCCATTTTCCACCGATCCAGAATGTATGATCTGCATGATTGAATAACGAAATTTCACATGGATGAAATTTTCCGAATGTGATCATGGGCAACAAATCATTTGGGTGAGTAAATAAGAAAATCTTTGATGGCAGATTTTCCATTACAATTTTCCGCAGAGATGTTGCTTTGTTATGAAAACTATTCCCATTTAATTTAATAACTGAAGTTGCATTGGTATTGAAAAAATGATCAAGATTTTCCGGCAATGATTTTTTTTGGTTTAAAAGAATCACCGTATGTTTTGCATCTTTAAAATTATCAATAAAATGAATGATACAACGGCTGTGCCCTCCCACTTCAAACAAACGGGTGGCAATATAAATAAAATGTTTACCCGTATTGTTGCTGATCCATTCAGAAGCCGGCAACATGGTGGTCGCAAGCTTATCTTCCAACTCTTTATCTGTATAAACTCCAGGGTAATGAGACCAACTGAATAAACCAAAATCTTCCGCTTTCGATAAAATTTTTTCAGGATCGTTTTCCTGTAAAATATTTTTTTTGAAAGTATTGTAAAGGTGATCAACAACCTTACTATCCATCTACAAATTTTTTTATGCAGGATGATATATAAATGATCTGATCTTCTGACATTCCCGGCCATACAGGTAAACTCAGACAGGTATCCGCTATTTCTTCGGCTATGGGAAAATCACCTCTTTTAAAATTCAAATGAGCATAAGCCTCCTGCAAATGTGGAGGAACAGGATAATGTATTAATGTACCAATATTATGTTCATTTAAATATTCCTGTAAAGCATTTCTCTTTGAGGATCTGATAACATATAAATGGTAAGTATGAGTTGCGCCGGCCGCAATTTTCGGAATTATGATGTCATGAATGCCGGAAAGATGTTTATTATATAGTTCGGCAATTCGTTGGCGTTGAACAATCCATTCTGGCAAATATTTTAATTTTACTTGTAAAAAAGCGGCCTGGCATTCATCTAAACGCATATTGTATCCAATAGCTTCATTATGATATTTTTTTTCAGAACCATAATTACGTAACATTTTTACAACATTCGCCAAAGCCAAATCGTTTGTAGTAATGCCACCGGCATCTCCCAAAGCTCCGAGGTTTTTGCCGGGATAAAAACTTGTAGCATTTATATTCCCAAAACTTCCAGCTATTTTCCCATTATATAATGCGCCTTGAGCTTGTGCATTATCTTCAATTATTTTTAACTGATGTTTATCAGCTATTCGCATGATGCTTTCCATTTCACAGGCCTGACCGTATAAATGAACCGGCATAATTGCTTTTGTACGTGAAGTAATGGCAGCCTCAATTTTTGATGGATCAATATTGTAAGTTTCAGGATCGGGTTCTACAAAAACTGGCGTAGCACTCACATAGGATACAGCCAAAACCGTTGCAATAAATGTATTTGAAGGAACAATTACCTCATCACCCTTGCCAATTTGTAATGCTTTCAAACATAAATGCAATGCATCTAAACCATTGCTTACTCCAACGCAATATTTGGTTTCATTAAACAAAGCATAGGCATTCTCAAAGTTTTTCACTTCTTCGCCTAGAATATACCAACTTTTGTCAAAGAATTTTTCAAAGCTGGATAAAATTTCTTCTTTGATCTGCTTATTCGAATCTGCGAAAGATAAAAATGGAATCTGCATAATTACTTGGAACAAATAATAAAAATCTCTGCACAATTTTCCGGGAAAAAATTCCCGACATTATAAAAACCTTCAATCATTTCCGGTGTCCAGTTTTTTTCAATCTGTCCGTTTGTTAAAGGCTTTAAATAATATCCGCCCGATTCTACAATTGAATATCCGGCTGCCAACACATCTTTTTTCAAATTCGCTGTATCATACACTCTGTAATGACCAAGAGAATGATCTCTGTCATTTAATTCATATTCATTTTTCAAAAGTCCCATCTGTACAGCAACCATTCTGTGAATAGATTTTGCATTAGGAACCGCTAATAAAAAAACGCCATCTTCTTTTAACCATGTTCTTATCCTTTGCAAAATAGCAACGGGATCGTTCACATGTTCCAGCACATGGCTCATGATAATGGTATCATATTTTTTAGCAGGCTCAAACTCCTCAATCATTGCATGATTCTTTGACACATTCGGATAATCGGGAATTTGATTTAACAATTCTTCAGAGCCTTCAACAAGATCAAGTGTTTCAAATTCTTTCACCAGGTATTTCGTCATATAACCTGACGCCGGCCCTACTTCCAAAGCTACTTTTCCCTTAAAGAAAGGTTGAAGTGTTTTGAAGCCATAATCAGCAAGTTTATAATCGAAATTTAAAAATGAATCAGCATAAAAATTTGATGATTCAATTACCTTTTGTTTTACAGCATCCATATTAATTAATTGAAATGTAAATCTAAAACTGTTTCGGCTATAACATCGGGCTGATACTCCATCAGCATTTGCTGATTTAAAAAACCTGTAAGTACTGCCGCAGTCCGCATCCCTAACTCCTTTCCGGTTTTAATATCATATCCGGTGTCTCCTATTAACCAGTCTTCAGAAGTTGGTTTGTATTCACTTATTAATAGCTTTTTTTCCGTACGCCTGTTTGTAACAAGAACTGATGTAAAAATATTTTGCCAACTAAATTTTTCCAGTTGTGCTGCTACCTTTATTTCTGATTGCCTGGCCGTGACCAGATATAATTCATAATCATCTTTTAATAAATGTAGAAACTCGGTTACATTATCAAATGGATGATCATATTTTAACCATTCGTCTGTTTCTATCAGCATCAACCATTTCTCCTGGAATAAATCCATCTTTTCTAATGAATAATTGAAATGCTTTGATAAAATATTTTTATGATCGATTTTATTCTTCTTAAAATTCCAGTATTCTTCAAAAGATAATTCTGATTCCGGAACGAGGTGCTGAAATAATTCATACAAACGTTCTTTGGAATTGATAAGTGTGCCATCAAGATCAAAAAACAATTTAATCATGCTAATGATTTCATGTGTTTCCATTCTTCCTGTAAACCTTTTTTAAGGTCCCAGTTTTCAGCACACAAATAATTTGTCATCCGGGAATTGTCAAACTCAAGATTTCTACCTTCCGCATTTGAGGGAATGATGGTGGGTGAAATATTTTTTCCGCTTATCTCTATTATCAGTTGGATAATATCTGCAATACTTTTTGCTGTACCGCTTACAATATTTACAACATTACATGTTACACTTTTTGAAACTGCCTGCAAGATAGCATCCAACACATCTTCTATATAAATAAATGAACGAGTTTCTTTACCCAGTCCCCAAAGCTGAGGGCTTTCTCCCTTTAGTAATTTATGAATGGTTAAAGGAATTATTTTCTGATAATTTTCTTCTCCAGGCCCGTACACATGCCCTAAACGCAACATGATCGTATTCACCTTTTTGTCAACCGCCCATGCCTGAATCATTTTTTCACAATAATATTTAGAATGACCATACAAACTCGCCGGATTGATGTTGGTTTCTTCGGTTATTTTGGATTCCGAATCATATACATCCACTGTACTGATGAATATAAATTTTTTTACGGATGCCGGTAAAGCTTCCAGTAATTTTCTGGTTGATTCTATACTTGAAAAACAAAGATCGTATGCATTTGCATCTGCAGATTTTTTAGGTATAAATGCACCTGCATGAATAACGGTTTCTATGTTATTGATCCCATTATCTATAAAAATATTTTTATCGAAAGTGTAATGTTGATGTAACAAATATTTACATTTTGATTCAGGAGATGATGTTAATGCAAGAATATTTTCTGCGCCGAATTGCATTATCAATTTATTCAGCAAATGCTTACCAATAAAACCTGATGTACCTGTTACAACGATCATTAAAGAATGATGATATCGTTTTCTATTTCACCGGGCTTCATCAAACGCGGAGCCGTATCCATTCCTCTTAACCATAATAATCCATCCGGTAATGGATTTATTTTTTTTTGCAATTGAGGAAATTCATTATATAAAGCAATGTCCTTAAAAATTTCAGGAAGATTTAATCCTGCTTCTGTAAAAAAAAGAACGGTGGTAAAAAATCTTGAAATATTTATTTCAGTCGGATTAGGAATCCCACTTTTATCGTAAGCCATATCTACACCGAATATTCCATGAGGTTTATCAGAAACTGCTTTTACGGTATTAATGGCAATATCATTAACCTGATCATCAGAATAGGTTTGTCCTACTTTAGTTACACCTGTTACACCAGACAAAGTTCTGTTACCATGCGTCCAGGCTTTTCTCAATCTTGTTTGCGCCACCACTAATTCTCCTTCATGCCAGATGGATAACCAAGTTACCGTTTCGGGCTGCAACAAAGCCGCTGCAATAAAATCGCCCCAACCATCGTAACGGTCAATCCATCCTTTTGCA
>JBKJSZ010000405.1:0-8557 GCA_046593675.1 Ferruginibacter sp. | reverse complement strand
ATTGGTTAATGCGCAGGACACCACAAGAACGGTAACTCAAATTCTCACCGAAGAGAATGAACCATGGTATATGCAACCTTGGGTTTGGATTGCAGGTGGAATTGCTTTACTACTAATTCTGATCGCGTTATTTAGTGGAGGAAAGAAAAAAAATACTACCAATAGTACCAGAACTGATAAAGTGATTATTACAAAAACTGTAACAAGAGAAACAGATATTAATGATTAATAGAATTATTTTATAACCTCCTAAAAAATTAAAAAATGGTAAGCAACGAAAAATTAGTAGAAGTATTAAACGATCTTATTGAAATAAATAATGATCGTATTACAGGATATGAAAAAGCAGCTGATGAAACAAAAAATGTAGATGTGGATCTGCAGGCAATTTTTCATAAGATGGCTGATGAAAGCAGAAAATATAAAAGTGAGCTGGTAAATGAAGTTTTGCGTTTAGGCGGAGAACCTTCAACCGGTACCACCAACAGCGGAAAGATTTATCGTGTTTGGATGGATGTAAAAGCTACATTCACAGGTAAAGACAGGCAAGCTATTCTTGAATCATGTGAGTTTGGTGAAGATGCCGCACAAAAAGCTTACAAACTTGCATTGGAATCAGATGCTGATATTGATGTTGAAACACGTCAGTTAATTACTACACAACAAAGTTCATTAAAAACATCTCATGATCTTGTTAAGAAATACAGAGATGCGCATAAAGCGATGAATCATTGATAAAACACCGCTTAATAATAAAAAAATCCATCCTGAACGGGATGGATTTTTTTTATTAAAATTTTAAATAATTAATTACTGATAAATGAATTTAGTTCTTCTTTTGATGCATCGAAGTCGAAAACATTGCTCATTTTAAAATAATTTGCCTTATCTGTAGTTCTGCTGTAAGCAGCTTTTGCAAAATCTAATTTCGTTTGCTCAAAGCTAAACATGTTGCAAATTTCAACTATCTGGTCTGTAGATAAACAATTTGCTGAGATAATACTTTTTGCAGTTGACAATTTGGACTCATCAAATTTTGCGTTTGTAATAGTATTTTTTGCAGAGGTAAAATTTGCAGAACCCATAGGGTAATTACAGTTATTAGGGTTAGGGTTATTAACGATTGTAACGGGTTGATTGTTTACAGAAGTAGTGGTTCTTGTGGTAGTAGTTCTTGTAGTGGTTGTAGAAGTTGTGGCATTGGGATCATCAATACTTATAGACATATTCATACCTCCCACATTTATATTTGCGTTGGCTGCATTTGATGTGGTGGTTGTTGTGGTAACCGCATCTCCATTTTGTGGGGCACTGCCATAATGATGAACTGTTGTACCAACGGGAGCTACAAAATCCGGGCGAACTTCAATGGCAGAATAAGGTTGAAGTTTCACTTTCCCTGCTTTATCTTTTTTAATCCTGTACGTCACGTCCATCATAACACCATTAAAATCAGTTATCTGTAAATTCTTTTTCTCAATGGGTGTGATAGATGCATCTTCAAATATAATTTTTGCGCTGTAATAAGGCTGAATTAAATCTTCTATTCTAAGATTTGTTTGAGCAACAGTATTCTGTTTTTCACCATTTAGCATCACAAAAAATTTGTCACCATCTTCAGAAAAAATAGTGAGATGACCAATGCGTTGCTGCGCTGAAAGCAATATTGGGAAAGATAAAATAATGGAGAATAAAAATGATTTCATATAAATTTTATTTGATTATTATGGGCAAATATAATAATTCAGAAACACGAGCCTAATAATTGATGGCTTCGCCGTACTTGTTTATTTATTTTTTAATAATGAGTTTATGGAAACAGCGTAGAACTATCACATCAGAAATAAAATAAAATTCTTAGCTGATCAGATATATGTGAACTCAATATGAATCAAAACGAAACACAAATGTATAATTTCTATAACTATACAACTACCCATACGAATGCCATTCTAAATACCGCCGTAATACAAATAGTAAATGAAATGGATTACAAATTATCTATTCTGGACTCAACAACTGTTTGAATGGATGATGGAAGATTTGATAACAGATCGAAATTATTTCCGATAGCCGCTTCAATGGCATCTACTGAAGTTCTGTATTGCTTCCAGTTATTGTTAACTCCATTATCATTAGGCATACTAACGGCAATCACTCTCATAGAAGTACTCATCCGGGAATAATCGTTGTTGCCATTTGAAATAACCACCACCACTTTCCACAATGTTGATGGAACAGTAATATTTCCATTATCAATGGAAGTTGCAAAACCACTGTTTCCAGTACCACCGCTACCATAAGAACCTGTAACTACGAAAACTTCTTTTCCTGCCTGAACCAGTAATCTGCAAGAATCTTCAAGATGTGCCCAAACGCCCTGGTTATTTGCCGGCGCCTGCGGCATTATATTGGTCATTAAAAAAGTTGAAGAATTCATGGTAACGTTAGCGGTACGATCACCGGAAGGACAATTATGTCCTCTGTCGAAACCAGCGCCATTATAAGAACTGTTAGAAGCACGGTACCAGGTTGCAGGTAAATCCGGATCATCGCGGAAATCATCCTGACGGGAAGTGGTTCCCAGATCTCTGATATCTACATGCCAGCTAACCCAGTTTGCTTTTCCTTCACTTTTGTTATAAGACAAAGCATAATATGGTTTAACCATTAAATAATTATCGAAAATTGAATACGTAGCATTGCTGGGATTTCCTAACAATAAATTATTATCATCAGCGGTAGATGGAACTGGAGGTAAGGCAACGTTCAAAAACCTGATGTCATCAATATTGATTCTTCCGGCACCTGCTGTTTTTCTAAACTGCAATCTTACTTTAGAAGGAAAATTCACAAGAAGGGAATCTGTTTTTAAAACACCCGTAGTGTTTATAGCACCTATCTGTGTGTAAGAAACACCGCTGTTCGTTGAAGCCCACACTGTGAAAGAACCGGATGCATCAGATCCGTATGATGCATGTAACATAGAAAGAATAAATACACCTCCCAACACATCAAAATTCATAGATAACTTTCCGGCTTCCTGGATGCGGGCAGATTTTGTTCCGTTCTTTTTATCATCAGCATCCGAACCAATTAATGCATTATCGAAACTCCATTTTCCTGTTGCTAAAGGTATAGATGCAGAAGTATATTCTGCTTTATTTCCTGATTCGAAATTTTCTACGGTGGGAGAAGTTATAGGTGTAGTAGTGGAATCAATTACGATTGGGGCAACCGGAATAGAATCCGACTTGCTGCATGAAGCAAAAAAAAGACCGCCAGTAATTGCAGCGATAAACAGATTTCTCATAAAATATCTTGGTAAATTTTGAGCGGTGAAAATACATCATTTTATGAGGAAAAAAGCAGAAAAATCAATTATCAGCGCAACTTTATTAATTCATCAACCGCAGCCTGATTACGTAGTTCTTTTAAAGATGATTTTAACTTGCTATAATTCTGACGATCAATGGTAAATGCATAGGCAAATTTGATGAAACTAAATCTGGAAATTTCAGTGTTCAACAAACCTACCAGTTCTGAAACCTGTGAAACCATTAGGCAATTGGCGGAAGCGAGTGATTTTGCTTCTTTTAATTTCAATTCATCCGTTGTTGCTGATAAAACATTGTGCTTTGCCTGATCAAAATCATCTTTTGCTACTGGCCAGCCAGTACATTTTTTTAAAAAGGCAGGTGTTTCTGGTTTTTCGGAATTAGGTTTTATGGAAGGTTTTATTTCAGCTTTTTTGGTTTCCGTTTTTGCATCGGATACCATCGGTTCTTTTTTCTTTTCGACTACTGGTGTTGACGTTTTAATTTCCTTTTTTGATTCCGTTATTTTACTCTGTATTGAATCATTTTTTACAGGGCGAACTGCCGGCGTGTTTACAATTTCAACCGAACCGGTATACGTTATAATGGTTGTAATGGAATCAGGCTTTGATCTTCCTGTAGGAGAATTTCCATAAAAATGTAATTTAATCTTCCCATCTTTTTCTTTTTTTAATTTATAGATCACATCCAGCGTCACATTATCTGCATCCACCAGTCCAATATTTTTTTTAATGATAGCAGGATAAGCCCCGTTTTCAAAAACTATTTTCAGATTAAAATAATTAGGAGGAATATTATTGATACGAATGTTTGAATTAGATTTTTCATTTTGTAAAATATCATTGATGTACAAATGAAATGGTAATTGATCTCCAAAAACCGTGAGGTTTCCTGTTTGTGCAAAACATGCAGCAGGAAGTAGCAAAAGTATGAAAATCAAAAAACGCATATCTTATTATCAAACTGCAAATATACTGGCACTTATAATGAGATTTCTGAACGTGAATACTATCTTATTAACTTTATAACACTATAGCTAAGTGGCTCAATATGAGCATTTTTTTTTTCAATAGTTGATCAAAGAAATTTAAAAACCCTGTTTACTTTTACAAACCTCGGAATGAAGTAACCATTCATTTCAGAAATTATAACGCCACCGTTTTGTCCGGAAGCTGCATGAAGAAATTGAATCCGGTTATTTTTATTGGAAACGATAAATCCCATATGTCCTACCACACCACTTCCTGCATCGGATCCGGTAAACAAAATTATATCGCCACGTCTTGAATCTTTAATATCCACTTCCATTCCTGCATTGGTATAATCAACCGAAACTCTCGGAACAGAAACTTTAAATGTTGCAAAAACATAATATACAAGACCAGAACAATCGAAACCGGATTCCGGTTTGGATCCGCCATATTTATAAGGAATATTAATTAATGATTCCGCAAAACGCATAACAGAATCTGCAGACAATGTTTTGTTATTGATAGTTCTGGGTGCAACTTTTTTCTTGATAATAACCGTACTTTTTATTGCGGTGTTACGATTGTCCGGGGCAGCATTTTTCTTAGAGGAGGAACAGGAGAATAAAACAGTTAAAGTAATTATTAAAAATAATGGTTTCATCAGCAATTTTGGAAATAGAGTGCGTTTTTGAAGTAAAGTTTAATGGTATAATGATAATTAACAGATCAACTTAAAACCGGGATATCTTTTTTATGTGAATGGGTTGCACAAATGCATCACCGTTGCTTTGTTGATTTTGAATCTTCCGCACTATTTTCATTCCCTTAATCACTTTGCCAAAAGCTGCCATTCCCAAACTATCCGGTGTTCCTCTCCTTCCATAATCAAGTGACGATTGATCGCCAATACAAATAAAAAATTCTGTGGATGCCGTACCAGGTTTTGTTCTGGCCATTGATATGATTCCCTCCGTATGGGACAATCGTGATTGTTTCGTGTTTTCATGCGGAATGAAAGCTGCGGAAATTTTTTGTTTGGAAAGATGAATGCCACCTTGAATTATTCCACTGTTAAAATCATTTGGCATCTGATCAGCCTTTAATACTCTATAGAAAGTAGCTTCCTTATATTTTCCCTCCTCCACATTTTTTAAAAAAGCCGCAACCGTTTTAGGTGCTTTATCAGGATACAATTCCAATTCAATATCTCCTTCTGTTGTTTCTAGAATTACATGAGGTTCATTATAAGACGAATGACAAGATGAAATTAAACCGGTGATACATACATATCCGATCAGAAAATATTTCATGTATGTAAAATTTTCATCGCTGTTCCATACAATATTTCGGCTCCCAATGCCAGAT
Organism: Ferruginibacter sp.; assembly: GCA_046593675.1. Lineage (GTDB taxonomy): Bacteria > Bacteroidota > Bacteroidia > Chitinophagales > Chitinophagaceae > Ferruginibacter. The sequence goes on along the minus strand of JBKJSZ010000405.1, from coordinate 2,883 downwards.
CTTCATAAGAACTGTATTCGAGTGGGTTGTGGCTGATCCCATCTTTACAACGAATGAATATCATTCCATAATCACATGCATAAGATAAAGCCATAGCATCATGAAAAGGACCACTCATGAGTTCAGGCGCATCCAGCTTTTGTACTGCACATTGTTCATGAATTATTTTTTTAATCCAATCTGCACAATATCGGGGTTCGCTGTTAGTGTCTTCAGAAATATTATACGTTAACTGATGTTGTTTACAAATTTCTTCGATCTTATCCCGCAATTGTTTTTCATATCTGTTTCTTCTTTCGAGGTCTATATCTCTTAAGTCTATGGTAAATGAAACTTCTTCTGCAATAATATTTCTGCTGGATGGAAATACTTTCATCGTTCCCACTGTACCTACTGTAGGCGCTCCGGGTATTTGTGTAGCAATTTCATTTAATGCTACGGTAATTTTTGCAGCCCCCAACATGGCATCTTTTCTTAATGCCATAGGAACAGATCCTGCGTGACCTGCCATTCCTTTTACATTTACCGTAAGCCATAACGGTCCGGATATGCCGGAAACAACACCAATTGGTTTTTGAGCGATGTCTAAAACAGGACCTTGCTCAATATGTAATTCTAAAAAACAGAATATGCTGTCGGGTTTATATTCAGATTCTTTGAATTTGCTGATGTCAATTCCAAAATCAATTAATGCCTGTTTGCGGGTAATCCCATCCTGATCTGTTCTATCCATTTCCCCTTCTTCCAGTTTTCCTAAAATGCCGCGGCTTCCAAATAAACCTTTATTAAAACGCCAACCTTCTTCATCTGCGAAAGAAATTACTTCAACAGATCTTTCCGGTTGAATATTATTTTCTTTCATGGCCATTAAAACTTCAATAGCACATAAAACTCCGGCAACACCATCGAATCTTCCACCATAAGGTTGTGAATCCAAGTGAGAACCCATCATCAAAACAGGAAGTTCAGAATTTTTCCCTTCCAGTCTTCCAATTAAATTTCCGAAATGATCAATGTGAACTTTCATTCCCGCCTCTTTCATCCATGAACCCGCCAATTCAAATGCTTCTTTCTCAAGTGTGGTTAAAGTGGGGCGACATGTACCTGTTTCACCAATTTTTCCAATGAGACTCATTTCTTCAAAATGTTTTTGCAATCTTTCTGAGTTGATGTGCATGCCTTCTAATTTTTTCAGTTAAACACCAAATTTAAGTAACGCACATGAGGTTTATATAACTTTTTGGCACAATGGTATAATTCATGCTTATCGGGAAGAAACAAATATTTATTTATGAAAAAGCTTTTGATTACCACCTTTTCGATTTTATTAGTTCATCTAACATTTGCACAGCATGCGCATTTTGGAATAAAGGGAGGCGTGAATTTATCAACTCTCAAAAACAATGATGCCTACAAATACAAAACCGGTTTTCATGCAGGTGTATTTTCGCACATTCATTTGGCGAAACATGTTGCATTACAACCAGAGCTTTTGTATTCATCACAAGGAACAGAATCCAAAAGCACATTGGTAGACTTGCGTTATAACTTAGGCTATTTAAATCTGCCGGTAATGTTTCAGTATATGTTCAATAATGGATTTCGTCTGGAAACCGGTCCTCAGGCGAGTTTACTCGTGAGTGCCAAACAAAAAATAAACTCTATTGAAACAGATATAAAGGACGATCTGAATTCATTTGATTTTGGTTGGGGCTTTGGGTTAGGATATATCTCAAAATCAAATTTTGGAATTGATGCCCGGTATAATTTAGGACTGACTGCCGTTAATGAAATCGGAACTACAGATCTTAAAAATAGTGTATTTCAGATTGGTGTGTTTTATCAGTTTAAGGGAAGATGATATTTTAAATTATGAATTTTGAATTTTAAATACACCGATTCTGAAAATATTTTTTTGATATAATGGTTGTGTTGAATTTATAATGCCTCATTTACTAATATCAAATTTATTACATAGAATAATGACAGAAAGAAAAGCTACCGTCATTTTGAATTTATAATTCAAAAATCATAATAAATTTAATGATCATTCAGCGGCATTCCTTTCTTTTGAAAATCGATCCAGTTCATATATTCAGGAGCTACACGATGTTCTTCCATGGTGATACAATCTTCCACAGGACACATCAGCTGGCATAAATTACATCCTACACATTCCTCTTCTTTAATAGTGTATTTATTATATGGTTTTCCAAATTCCAGATTGATAGATTGATGGGAAGTATCCTCACAGGCTATGTAACACAATCCGCAATGAATACATTTATCCTGGTCGATTTTTGCGATGTGGTGATAATTAATATCAAGATCTTCCCAATGTGTAATGTTTGGAACAGATTTACCTATAAAATCTGCAGTTGTTTCAAAACCTTTTTCTTCCATCCAGTTCAGCATTCCTTCGCACATATCTTCCACAATGCGGAAACCATGTTTCATTGCTGCCGTACATACCTGTACGTTGGAAGCACCCAGTAACATAAATTCAACGGCATCTTTCCAGGTACTCACACCACCGATGCCTGAAATAGGAACTTTGGAAGTTATTTCGTTTTGTGAAATAGTGGTGAGGAATTTCAACGCGATCGGCTTTACTGCGGGACCACAATAACCACCGAAAACAGATTTTCCGGCAACGTATGGATTCGGAACAAATGTATCCAAGTTTACGCCGGTTACGGATTGAATAGTATTGATGAGAGATAATGCATGCGTTCCTGCTTCCACCACCGCCATTCCGGTTGGAACCACCGAATGAACATTAGGAGTTAATTTAGTAATAACCGGTATGGTTGCTTTTTCCATCACCCATTCCACTACCATTTTTGCAATGTGCGGATCTTGTCCTACGGCTGCACCCATGCC
>JBKJSZ010000324.1:0-4827 GCA_046593675.1 Ferruginibacter sp. | reverse complement strand
AATTCTATTGCTAATGTTATGTGAATCTAAATTCGCACGCCCGATGAGCCAATTACGTTGAACACTTTCAGTAACCAAATGATCACGCAAATGATCACTACGATATTTAAAATCGATTTAATAGAGGAAGCCATTGGTATAAATCTGTTGATCAGATATAATATTACACCAACAACAACTAAGATCAGAATAATTTGAATTAATCCCATATTGAGTATTTTATTATTATATATATAAAATCATACCTGATTAATACATTATCTGCAATTCACACAAAATGATCAATTATTTTTGACGATAGTTTTTTGGATAATTGGAGAGTGCTGCTTCTATAGATTTCTATTTATAATCTCAACAATGTTCTTTTGCCCAACGATTCTTTGCATTACGGAATTGGAAAGTTGTAATAATTGTATGAATTATTGTAGCACCCAAAATTTAATAACTGAAATTTTAAACCATTTACCGGATACAATTTTGATCTGTACAATCATGGATAGATTGTTATATTCCAGAATTATGTGGAATTAAATCAACAATCTTAAAAATTAAGCTGACATTTGATGGAATGATATTTGAAGATTTATTCACTCAATCCTAAATCAATACCATGTCAATACTCCAAAATAAAAAAGTTGCCATTATTACGGAAGATGGATTTGAAGAATCTGAATTAACATCACCCAAAGAATCTTTGGAAAATGCAGGTGCCACCGTTCATATCATTTCAAGCCGTGATAAAGTAAAAGGGTGGAATCATGATCATTGGTCAATTGAATTGCCCGTTGATGTTTTAATTGATAATGCGCGCATGGAAGATTATGATGCCTTAATGATTCCTGGTGGTGTTATTAATCCCGATAAAATGCGTGCAAATACTTCTTATGTAACTTTTGCAAAATCATTTCTGGACGCTAAGAAAACGGTTGGTGCCATTTGTCACGGTCCACAATTATTAATTGAAACCCAATTATTAACCGGACGTCAGATGACTTCTTACAAATCTATTAAAACAGATCTTATTAATGCAGGTGCAAACTGGAAAGACCAGGTAGTGGTAGTAGACAATGGTCTGGTGACCAGCAGAAGTCCCAAAGATCTACCTGCATTCAATGAAAAACTGATTGAAGAAATTGCAGAAGGCATACACGATAAAAAAAGAACAACACTTACTACTACAGAACATCAATAATTACCGATCTAAAGTCCGGGAAATTATAGTGAAATGAAAGATGAAATTTCAATATTCAACTGATAAATATTAAAAAAATCTAAACAATTTGGTTAAGCTTTCCTGGAAATAATTATGAATCCTGGTCAGGAAGACTATAAGAGTTATTCTCTTCATCTGCTTCACCTATGGCTTTATTAACATCGTCTGATTCGGAACCCGGAACATCAAGATCTTCACCGCTTACATCAAATGCAGCATTATTTTCGTTTAATAATTCACCGTCTTCATCCGTATTACCGAGAAAAGATTTTTTAAGATTTATATTGTCACCCATTAAACTGTTCTCAATACTTTCATCCAGTAAAGATCTTTCTTCAGGGGTTATATCTGAATTCATTTCTGAAGTATTTTCGTCTATCATATATTAATTTACAAAAAAGGTTCAAACGTTATGCCGCAGTTTAAAAAAAAATATTTGCTCTTAATTGTTTTTGGTTTTAATTTATTTATGATCACATCATGTAAACAATCAAAAAATAAACAATCGAATGAATTGGCTGAAACGTTTGTCTCACCTGTTTCCGGTTGTTATCAACTGATCATAAAAGAAGATACTGCCTTTATGAAAATTGATATTAACGGAGGTAAAGTACAGGGCGATTTAAAATATTCTAAAAAAGAAAAGGACAATAATGTAGGAACGTTTACCGGCACTGTTTTGAAAGATACGATTGATATGATGTATTCCTTTATGTCGGAAGGAATGATTTCTTACCGGCAAATAAAAATGATACATTTAAAAGAAGGATATGCAGAAGGATATGGAGAATTAATAATGAAAGGTGACACTGCATTATTTAAATATCCAAACGGTTTGCAGTTTGAAACAAATCATTTGTATAAAAATATCAAATGCCCGTAAACTGAAAGATGAAAAGAAGGTATTTGATTTTACTTTTTATAATTATTTCTTGTACCCAGTGCTACAATGGTAAATACGCAGCTTCCAATAAAAAATATAAACAACTGGCAAAAAAACTTGCTAAAGAAATAAGATTCATTCCACAAGACGTACTTTCATCCGACTCAGTTCTTCTTGCAGATAAATTTATAGGAACAACAAATTTTGGTTTGCGTAAACCTAATTTTGTAATCATACATCATACAGCCCAGAAAAGTTGTGAAAAAACACTTTTTACTTTTACACAAGAACGTACGCAGGTGAGTGCCCATTATTTAATTTGTAAAGACGGCACCATACATCATTTATTAAATAATTATTTACGTGCTTGGCATTCAGGATTATCAAAATGGGGAAATGTAACAGATGTGAATTCATCATCTATAGGAATCGAATTAGATAATAACGGAACCGAAGAATTTTCGGATTCACAAATAAAATCTTTACTCGCTTTATTAAATTCACTAAGAAAAAATTACGCGATACCGGCTACTAATTTTCTAGGACATGCTGATATTGCGCCAGGTAGAAAAGTAGATCCGAGCAATTTTTTTCCATGGAAAGAACTTTCGGAGAAAGGTTTTGGAATCTGGTATGGTGATACTTCCCAAATAATACTTCCATCCTCTTTTAATTTACCGTATGCCTTAAAAATTATTGGTTATAATATTTCAGATATTTCGGCAGCCATACAGGCTTTCCGGTTACACTATTTACAATCCGGCAATACAGGCGAACTCAATGATTCCGAACTAAAAGTATTATATGCTTTAATGTTGAAATTTTTATAAGGTTAAGGTTGTTTGATGAACTTTCCTATGAATGGTAAAGGTGCTAGTTCTTTGGCCTCGATCAGCATGATGAATCGTAAGAAAAGATAGAATAAAATCAAACCTGTTGTAACAGAGATCCAGAGATAAGTTGGTAACAGGAAAGTGATAAGGGAATGTAATCCATAAATTAAAATAACGATTACCAAATAAGCCGTTAACTTTTTTACGGCATAAGGAACAGGATAATATTTCTTTCCCATTTTATAACTGGTGATCATCATAAATAAATAGCAACTGAATGTGGCAATGGCAGCGCCAGTATAATGTAATAATGGGATTAAAATTATATTGAGAACAATGGTAATCACTGCACCCACAATAGTAATGACTGCACCATACATATTTTTATTCGTGAGCTTGTACCATACACTTAAGTTGTAATAAATTCCCAGAAAAATATTTGCCAACGCAAGCAAGGGAACTACTTCCAGACCTTCCGCCCAGTTTTTATTTGCAAAATGAATGAATATCCATCTGAATACATCTAAAAACAATCCGATGAATAAAAGCATAAAGCAACACGCGATCACAAAAAATTTCATCACACGTGCATAAGATTTCATGGCATTATCATCTTTACTTTTATTAAAAAAGAAAGGCTCAGCCGCCATACGGAAAGCTTGTATCATAATGGTAATCAGTAAAGCAATCCGAAAAATATTTGCAAATATTCCAAGTTCATGATCGGCTTGTTGTTTTGGAAGATCTACTACATGCCGGTAAATTAATCTGCTTAATACATCATTGATCATTCCTCCTAAACCTACAATGATCAAGGGTGCACTGTATAGCATGACTTCTTTCCATAATTTAAAATCAAATTGAAATTTTATTTTTCTGATTTCTTTTGATAAAACCAGTAATGTAAAAAGACTGCCACAAATATTTCCGATAAGGTAATAACCCAATCCTATAGAAGGATTATAAAGAAGCGATAAAAAACTATCCGGATTTTTTTTAAGCGTAGCAGGAATAATTCCTATAAATAAAATCACAATCGTTACATTCAATACAATTCCAGCAATGCGTGCAAATGCATATCGTTTGGGTCTGTTTTCCTGACGCAGTTTTGCAAAGGGAAGTGTATTGAAATTATCAATAGCAATTATTAAAGCCATCCAGGTAATATAATCAGGATTGCTTTGAAGGTCTGCGGCATTGGTTAATACGCCTTTATATAAAAATAAAATGGCGGTAAATAACAGGGTGCTTATTGCGAGAGAAATAGATAAAGTGCTGTATAATTTTTCACGGTCATGCGTTTGTGAAAACCTAAAATAAGCAGTCTCCAATCCATAGGCATACAACACATTTAAAAAAGGTATCAATGTATACACCTGAACAAGATCAGCCGTGTTCTCAGGCAGGGCTATAAAAAACGGCAATGCCATATTCATTAAATAACCAAGAAATCTGCTGGCTATTGTAGGGACGCCATACCATAAAGTTTGTCCTGCGAGTTGTTTGATACCACTCAATTGTTAAGCGCTTTTAGTAAAATTAGTTTTAATTATGGTTATTATGCACATTTGATGTTCTGCCTGAAAAACGGGGATCTTTTAAATAACTGCTATCTGTAAGTGTAAATAAAAAATACATCAATTCATACATCTGTGTATTATTGATCTCCATTTTATTTTTTAAGATGGGATCCAATGTAGGTTGATCTGTTTTTATTCCTTTGGTATAATGTTCAATTACCTGCGGCAAGCCAAACATTCCGCCATCATGCATGTATGGCGCACTAACTTGTACATTTCTTAAACTGGGCACTTTAAATTTTAATGAATCTTTACTGTTACCGGTAATAATCTGCCTGCCAAAATCTTTAAACCGGTTTAAAGATTTTGGCAGGCAGA
>JBKJSZ010000306.1:0-7760 GCA_046593675.1 Ferruginibacter sp. | reverse complement strand
GCCTTGACCAGGAAATGATGCAGAAAAATATCAGCGTTCGTACGTTGAAAGATTCTCAGAAAAACATGCTCGCCTTCAGTATTATTCTTGTTATTGTAAATTTATTGTTCTTATTACTCGGAGGATTATTGTATTTATTTGCCTATTCAAAAGGTGCAGGCTTTACTACTGCGGCAGACGGATCTGCATTTGGTTTATACAGCGGACAATTAAACATAACCGGTGATAGTTTATTTCCGTCTATTGCATTAGGGCTCGTTTCTCAAATGCCTGTCATCATTTCTGTCATTTTTATCATAGGTCTTATATCAGCACTTTTCCCAAGTGCCGATGGTGCTTTAACGGCATTAACTTCTTCATTCTGTATTGATATATTGGGATTAAAAAAAAGGGAAGACCTTTCAGAAAGTAAACGAAGAAATATCAGATTAACGGTGCATATTACCATGACCTTTATTTTCTTTTTGTGTATTCTCGTTTTCAGAGAAATCAACAGCAGATCAATCATAGATAAGATTTTAGATCTGGCCGGATATACTTACGGTCCTTTGCTGGGATTATTTGCATTTGGAATTCTTACCAAACGTTCATTACCTGATTCAATAGTAATTCCGGTAATTGCACTTATAAGTCCGTGTATTTGTTATTTGTTACAAACCAATTCGAAAGATCTTTTTAATGGATATGTAATTGGAATAGAAATTCTTCTCATAAACGGCTTGTTTACTTTCCTTGGGTTGTTAATCTTTTCTAAAAAATCTCAATCGTAATGGATTTCATTTCTATTGAAGCAGATGAATACTGTAAAAGATTTTCTTCTCCATTAGATGATCTGGCTTTGGAAAATGAATGGTACACCATCGCCAATCATCCGCATGCGCATATGCATAGTGGCCATGTGCAGGGCAAATTGCTGGAGATGTTAAGTTATGTAATTCAACCACAAAGAATATTGGAAATAGGTACTTTTACGGGCTTTAGTGCGTTATGCTTAAGTAAAGGGCTTGTAAAAGGCGGGCATCTGCATACGATTGAAATCCGTGAGGAAGATGCCACAGTTGCACAGAATTTTTTTGATCGTGCCGGACTTAATTCTCAAATCACGGTACATATTGGCGATGCATTAAAAATTATTCCGCAATTAGAAGAACAATGGGATTTGGTTTTTATAGATGCTGATAAGGTGAGTTATATTGAATATTACCAATTAACTTTGCCTCTTGTAAAAAAAGGCGGATTTATCATAGCTGATAACGTATTGTTTCACGGGCATGTTTTGGATGACGAGATAAAAGGAAAAAATGCTAAAGCGATTCATGCATTCAACGAATATGTGGCTTCCGATGTAAACGTACAGCAGGTTGTTCTTACCGTGAGGGACGGACTTTCATTGATCCGAAAATTATAATTGTATGAATAAAATCATTACGGTTATTGTATCGTTTTTCATTTTTGCTCAAAGTTTTTCGCAAAATGTTACGGTTCATCAATATATAGATAAGTTTAAAGACATCGCTATTTCAGAAATGAAGCGATCGGGTATTCCTGCATCCATCACGCTGGCTCAGGGAATACTGGAAAGTGAGAATGGAAACAGTCCGCTCACCCTTAAATCCAACAATCATTTTGGTATCAAATGTAAATCTACCTGGCAGGGAGATTCTGTTTTTCATGATGATGATGCAGCAGGGGAATGTTTCAGAAAATACAATAACCCGGCGGAAAGTTATAAAGATCATACAGATTTTTTAAAAGCCGGAAGCCGGTATGCATTTTTATTCAATCTTAAATCCGACGATTATAAAGGCTGGGCATATGGTTTAAAAAAAGCCGGATATGCAACCAATCCTCGTTATCCGGATATTTTAATTCGATTTATTGAAAAGTACGATCTGCAACAATATACCAGGATCGGTTTGTCAGAAAAAACAGGTGATGATGTTGCAAAGACAACAGAAAAAGTTTACCCGGCCATATCTGCAAACATACAAACCGCGGTACCCGTTAACCTTACTAATGAAAAGACAAAAAATCAGGGATTAAATGCGATAATGGTTTTAAAAGGAACTTCTTTATTGGCCATCGCAACATTACATGAAATTCCTTTATATAAGTTGATGGAATATAATGATCTGGAAAATGAAGGCATTCTGCAGAAAGACCAGTGGTTGTATCTTGAAAAGAAAAATAAAGAAGTTGCGGCAATACATCACGCAGATGGTAAAGAATCGTTGTATGATATTTCACAAATGTATGGTGTGCAATTTCAAATGTTGTTGGAATATAATAATTCAGCAGCTGACGTAATTCCAGCAAAAGGAGCAACCATACATTTGCAACCAGGAAATATAACAACGCCTGTAAAGTCATCAGAATTGATTGCTCATGAAGTGCTTCCAAAAGAAGGGCTCTATGCTATTTCAAAAAAATATAATGTTAGTATAAATGAGCTGAGAACTTTAAATAATCTGAAATCAGATAATTTGAGAGTGGGCCAGCGATTAATTATTTCCAAATAAAACCGCATGTACGAGATTATTGTCAATGAAAAAAGATTTCGTCCATACATTACGGTTGAGCAAATCGATGCTGAAGTAGAAAGGTTGGCCGGGATGATCAACCGGGATTATGCGGGTAAAAGACCACTTTTCATTGCCATACTAAATGGTTCTTTCATGTTTGCATCAGACCTTTTTAAAAAGATCACCATTGATGCAGAAATTTCTTTTATCAAATTAGCTTCTTATAAAGGAACACGGAGTACAGGCCACGTAATTACTTCTATCGGACTTGATGAATCATTAAAAGAACGCCATGTAATAATTCTGGAGGATATTGTGGATACAGGAAAAACATTGAATCAGTTTCTTCCGCAACTACATGATCAGCGGCCTGCATCTTTAAAGATCGCATCACTGCTGCACAAACCTGATGCTTTACTCCATCCGATACAAATAGATTATCTTGGCTTTAATGTTCCTAATAAATTTTTATTGGGCTATGGACTGGATTTTGATGGCCTCGCAAGAAATTTAAAAGAGATCTATCAGCTTGTAGAAGATTGATCAACAAATAAATGCCGTACTTTTTACCCCGAAAGTATGTTTATATAAAAATTATTTATTTGAAGAAATTACTACTATACCTTTTTTTACTACTCTCCATTCATTCGGAAGCGCAGTATTATCTCAGAGGTGAAGTGAAGGATGAAAAAAATTCAGGTCTTCAAAATGCCAGAATTTTTATACACACAGCTAAAACTTTTTATTATTCAGGTATTCAGGGAAGTTTTGGAATTGTTATGAATCACTTGTATGATTCTATAACTATTTCACTCGACGGATATGAAACCAAAACGCTTAAAATAAAAGCAGACGTTTGGCAAAGCATTGTACTAAAAGTAAATGCAGCAACGGCCAATAAATACAGAAATAAATTAATCTCTGTTACAAAAGACCTTAAGCAATCTAACCGGGCAAAATGGTACATCAGCGACGAAACTTATTTTCAATTAGTGGAAAATGAATTTGTACCTGCCATCGATTTTCCTAACACCGGGTTTTCATTAAATGTGAATAAGGCCTCTTACAGCAATGTCAGACGTTTTATAAATCAAGGAAGTAATGTTCCGCCGGATGCAGTGAAAGTGGAGGAGATGGTGAATTATTTTAACCTGTATTACAGGGAACCAAAGGCAAAAGAAATTTTTAATCCGGAAACAGTTTTAACAGCTTGTCCCTGGGACAATAAACAGCAATTATTATTTTTAAATATCAGTGCAAAAAAACTGCAACTGGATTCTATTCCTCCCGGAAATTTTGTTTTTTTAATAGATGTTTCAGGAAGTATGGATATGCCAAACAGGCTTCCTTTGTTAAAAGCAGCATTTCAGCTGTTTGTAAAAAATTTGCGTGCAATTGATACGGTGTCGGTTGTGGTGTATGGTGGAACTGTATCAGTATGGTTACCACCCACTAGTGGTGCGGAAAAGGATAAGATCAATAAATCAATAGAAGAATTAACCGCTGCGGGTGATACGCCTGGTGAATCAGCTATACGAACGGCTTATCAGGTTGCCCAGCGAACCTTTATAAAAGGCGGTAACAATCGTGTAATACTGGCAACCGATGGTGATTTTAATGTTGGTGAAACTTCTGAAAAGGCCCTGGATGAACTGATTACCAACCAAAGGAAATCCGGCGTATATCTTACCTGCCTTGGAGTAGGCATGGGAAATTTTAAAGATTCGAAATTACAAACACTGGCAAAAAAAGGGAATGGCAATTATGCTTATCTCGATGATATTCATGAGGCAGAAAAAACGCTTGTTCATGAACTTACACAGACAATGTATTCTGTTGCCGATAATGTTACATTGAATGTGCAATTCAATCCTTCCATGATCAAACAATACAGATTAATAGGATTTGATAATAAAAGAGATGCATTGGCGGATGTTTTCAGCGACCTCGAAGGCGGAGAGATCGGAAGCGGAAACAGTACCATCGCTATTTTTCAAATAGAACCGACGGATGAAAATTTACTTTTGCAAAACACATCATTATCAGAAAATTTAGGGACGCTCACCATTAAATATAATCTTCCGAATGATACTAACCATTTATATAAATCATGCGATATCGTTCAGAATTATAAACCGCTCGATAAGATTGATAAAGATCTGAAGTTTGCAACCGCCATTGCTATGACGGGCATGAAATTGCGTAATTCACATTTTAGTAAAAAGGCAGACTGGCAATTGATCACTAACACTGCCATTACGAGCGCATCGCCCGATAATTACCTGCAGCAGGTTTTTCTAAAATTACTTGAAAAGATCAAAAAATTGTATAAAACAGGTAAAACCAAAAAGAATAAGAAAGGCAGCGATTAATAATAATTGATCTACTTCCATTTGCACATCTCTATTTGCAACTCTAACTGAACATCTCTCTTACCTTATCAAAAAAAGATTTCTCGTTTTTTTCAGGTTTAGGTTCGAAGTTGGGCGATTCCTGCATTTTTTCCATCATTATTTTTTCATCAGCAGAAAGGTTTTGTGGTGTCCAGATATTTACTTGTATCAGTTGATCACCTTTCTCATAACTGTTGATATTTGGAAAACCTTTTCCTTTTAAACGGAATATTTTTCCGCTTTGTGTTCCAGGTGGAATTTTAATTTTTGCCCGTCCATCTATGGTAGGAACTTCTACCTGAGTTCCAAAAACCGCATCCGGGAAAGATATATGCAGATCGAAAGCTACATTAAGTCCATCGCGATGAAGATTGGGATGTGATTCTTCTTCAATAAGCACAATGAGGTCTCCATTACTTCCTCCACGTTCCCCGGTATTTCCTTTTCCTGATATACTTAACTGCATTCCTTCCTGCACACCTGCCGGAATATCCACGCTTACTGTTTCTTCTCCATATACCCGGCCATCACCTTTGCATACGGAACATTTGTTTGTTATGGTACTTCCTTCCCCCGAACAGGTAGGGCAAGTGGTAACCGTTTGCATTTGGCCCAGAAAAGTATTCTGAACCCTTCTAACTTGTCCGCTTCCACCGCAGGTACCGCAAGACTGAACACTGTTTTTATCTTTAGCTCCGCTGCCGGTGCAGGTGGTACATTTTACATGTTTTTTTACTTTAATGGTTTTATTGGCTCCGCGTGCAATCTCTTCAAAATTCATTTTCAATTTAACACGAAGATTGCTGCCTCTTGTTCCCGTACCACGTGATTGGGTTCTACGACCACCGCCTCCGAAAAAACTTCCAAAAGCATCATCACCGAAAATATCACCAAACTGGCTGAAAATATCTTCGGTATTCATATTGTGGAATCCACCATTACGTCCTCCGGAAAAAGCATTGTGGCCAAAACGATCATATTGGCTGCGTTTATCAGTATCATTTAAGATCTCATAAGCTTCCGCCGCTTCCTTAAATTTATCCTCCGCTGATTTGTCGCCCGGATTTCTATCGGGATGATATTGCATTGCCACTTTTCTGTACGCCTTTTTTATTTCTTCAGGCGAAGCGTTTTTAGACACGCCCAGTATTTCATAAAAATCTTTTTTCATAACTGTTTTTGCAGGCTTGGCATTATTTATTTTCCAACTACTACTTTAGCAAAGCGTATAAGTTTATCATTTAAATAATACCCTTTTTCTACTTCCTCTACCACTTTACCTTTTAAATTATCACCAGCCTCCATTTCAGAGATGGCTTCATGTTTTTCAACATCAAAATCAGAATGAAGGCTGTCCATTATTTTCACTCCTTTTTGCTGAAGAATATTCCTGAACTTATTAACAACCAGTTTGGTTCCGGCTTTCAATTGTTCTGCATCCGCAATTTTTTCCATCTGTTTTTCAGCCCTGTCAAAATCATCCATAACTTCCAGTAAAGAGGAGATGATATCTTTTCCTGCAGTTTGTATCAATTCTGTTTTCTCTTTATAAGTGCGGCGTTTGTAATTATCGAATTCCGCAGAAAGGCGTAAATATTTATCCTTCTGTTCTTCAAGTTCATTTTGCAATTTATCTTGCTCATCGTTTAATTCCGGATTGCTTAAATGATTATTACCTGGAATTTCGGCATCTGAATTAATATTCATTTCAGTCGTTTGATCTAGCTGATTCTTATTTTCTTCCATAAATATAGTATTGAAAAAATGTGTGCAAAGGTAGGGGAGTCAAACATTCTGCCAAGGAGAAATCGCAGTCAAATTGACATATTAACATTATCTGATTACCTGAAATTTTCCTGATTCTATGATAGAACCTTTTTTATCTCTGAGTTGAAAGATGTAAATACCTCTGTAAAAATCTTCGAGGTTAATATAGTTGGAGGAGGATGGGTTTTTAAGATCATAGATCTTTTTTCCCATAAAATTATAAATCTGTAAAGAATACGATCTGTTATAACCTCTGGTAAAATCAAAATTGATTGCTGAGGTAGCAGGATTGGGATAAAATTTTAGCACCTTCGGCTGACTGGATCCTGTAGGATCCGTTGTTTTTATTTGAGCTTCAGTAGTAAAATTTATTCCAATTAATAATATTAGTATATAAAAAAATTGTTTCAATGAAGTAAAAATAGAATATTTAATCTATTCTCCGAGTAATTAATCACTTAAATTATGCCAAATTGAAAAAAATTATACAAATGATTAACTTAAGTTGTTCAATATTAAATTGATAGCCTTGAAATTAGGTAAATCAACTGCATTATCCAGAATTTCAGCGTATTGTACAATACCATTTTTATCTATCAGGAAAGCGGAACGTTTGCTTACACCAATCATGTTCATATTTGAAAACGAATCATACATGGTATCATATTCACTGGAAACGATTTTATTGAAATCGCTCAGCAAGTCGAAATTAAGATGTTGTTCCGTTTTATATTTCGCCAGGGTATAAACAGAATCTACAGATATGCCTAAAACGGCCGCATTCGGATTCGAATAATTATGTATATCATCTCTGATGCTGCACAATTCTGTTGTACACACGCTTGTAAATGCTAAAGGAAAAAAAAGCAGTAACACATTTTTATTTCCTTTAAAACTTTCCAGAGAAATTTTTTTCTTATCAGAATTATATAATTCAAATACGGGAGCTTTATCACCTTTTTTTACAGACATATCATTTGTATAAATGAAAATTAATACTTGCAAATTAATTAATAATTTAAAACAGAAAGGCCCTGCTTTCGCAGAGCCCCTGTTATCCAAACAATCCATAAAAACA
>JBKJSZ010000220.1:0-4478 GCA_046593675.1 Ferruginibacter sp. | reverse complement strand
AAAAGTTCTGAATTTTTAGCTGGTACTGAGCACCCTGCTTTTGCAAGAATGGTAAGTTTGAAACCTTTCACTTTACCTAATCCGCAATCAGAATTATATGCCAGGCGAATGCTGTCTCCGGCTGCTGATGCAGAATTACTTGTATAAATTACTTTGATCACTCTTGAGTTAACGGTTCCCGAATCCAGTGTTCCTGTTGAACCTACCGGGCCTTCAGGTAATGTCCAAACATATCCTGTTGCAGCACCTACCGTGGCAGTTCCTGCCGGTAAAGCGGGAGCAGTATAGCGGTATACTCTTGCGCCGCAATTATTAACAACCAGTGTTTGTGTGATAGCAGTCGGTGCTAATGGAACTCCTAATGCTGCATTAGATAATTTAGCGGCTCTTGCATTTCCTAAACCGCAATCTGAAGTATAGGCTACCCTGATGCTGTCTCCTGCTGCAGCAACTGCATTACTTGTGTAAATCACTCTGATCACTCTTGAATTTACCGAACCTGAATCCAGGCTTCCTGTAGATCCTACCGGACCTGTTGGTAATGTCCATGAATAACCTGTAGCTGCGCCAACAGTAGCCGTTGCTGCCGGTAAAGCCGGAGCTGAATAACGGTATACTCTTGCACCGCAATTATTAACAACAAGTGTTTGTGTTATGGCCGTCGGTGCTAGTGGAACTCCTAAAGCGGCGTTTGAAAGTTTAAACGCTTTTACTGTACCCAATCCGCAATCTGAAGTGAATGCCATTTTAATGCTATCCCCTGCAGATGCTGCTGCATTGCTGGTATAAATCACTCTTATAACTCTTGAACTTACCAATCCTGAATCCAAAGTTCCTGTTGAACCTACAGGACCAATCGGCAAAGTCCAGGCATAACCCGTACCTGCGCCAACAGATGCCGTTGCTACAGGTAAAGCAGGAGCAGTATAACGATATATTCTTGCACCGCAATTATTGGAAATAAGTGTTTGTGTAATAGCTGTTGGAGCTGCTGGTGCACTTAACAATGCATTAATTAATTTGGCCGCTTTTGCTTTTCCTAAACCACATTCAGAAGTATAGGCTGCCCTGATGCTATCACCCGGCAACGCTGCGGCATTGCTGGTGTATATCACCCTGATCACTCTTGAATTTACAGTTCCTGAATCCAGGCTACCTGTTGAACCTACAGGGCCGTCGCCTAATATCCATAAATATCCGTTGGCGCCACCTGTTAATGTATTTCCTGTTGGATACACCGGCATTGTATAACGATACAACCTTGCTCCGCAATTATTTGAAATAAGTGTTTGTGTAATCGTTGTTGGTGCAAGTGGTGTATTTAAAGCTGTATTGGTAAGTTTATTACCTCTGTATTCTCCTGTTCCGCAATCCGAAGTATAGGCAACTTTTACACTGTCTGCTACGGTAGCAGCAGCATTGCTTGTAAATCTTACAACAATACTCTTAGAACTTAATGTACCTGAATCAAGCGTTGCATTTGCTCCCAGGGTTCCTGTGAATGCCCAGTTATATCCGGTAGCAGGCATGCTGGTTGCACCGGCATCTGTAAGTTCAGGCGCCGTATAGCGATATATTTTTGCACTGCATACATTTGTTTGTAATGCCTGTATGGTAAGAGAAATAGGTGCTTTTGGCGGACCTAAGAAGACATTAGGGATTTTATAGGCTTTTTCAAGGCTGTTACCACACTCAGAAGTAAACAGAACTTTCACACTGTCACCTTCTGCACCTGCTGCATTACTTGTATATCTCACTACGATAACTCTTGATGAAAGTGTACCTGAATCCAATACAGCATTTTCACCCAGTGTTCCTGAGAACGACCAGCTATAGCCTGTTGCTTCGATTGTATAATTTGTTGTTATCGGAAGCAACGGTGCGGTGTAGCGGTAAATCCTTGCTCCGCATACGTTTGTCTGAATTGCCTGGAACTGGATGCTGGTTGGTGCAGGTGGTTTTGCAGCAACAACTACAAAAATTCCATCAGCACTGTTGCCGCAACCAGAAATAGCTGAAACAGCCAGTGTTCTCGATGCAAGATCTGCATTTGCAAAACCTGCATTGAATGTTACATGAATAGTGGTAGAATCTGTATTGGCAGATACCAGCGTCATGGCTGTAGGTATTGTCCATCTGTATGATTCTGCACCATTTACCGGCGCTATAGAATACACTGCTTCTGTTCCGCCAAGGTAAGGGCATGCATTAACCGGGCCGCTGATTACCGGAGATTCCGGAGCATTCCTGATAATAGTATCTGTTGTACGTGTAATATCCGCACCGCAAGAACTGGAAACTGTTACACTTACGGTTCCTGCTGTGAACGGACTGATAAAGTGTACCGCTATTGATGAAGTATTCTGACCAGAAACGATGACCATTTTTGAAGTGTCAGAAACTGTCCATACATATCCGTTTGCATCCGTAGTTGCTATGGAATAAGTATTGTTTGCAGACGATGATCCGTAACCATAACATGCATTCAGTGAACCTGCGATGCTGCCTGCCACTGTAAAATTACATACAGGTACAACACTTATAGAATGACTAACAGTTGTTGTTCCGCATGAATTCGTAACTGCATAATTGATCGTTGTTGATCCGATAGCAACTCCGGTAACAAGCCCGTTAGCGCTAACAGATGCAACCGAACTGTTATCGCTGCTCCATGTTCCTCCCGGGGTTGAGTTGGATAATTGAGTTGTGCTATTGATAGTTACTGTAGAAGATCCTGTTATTGAAGAAACAGAAGGATTGTTATTAATAGTTACTGTAACATCCAGTCTTGTACTGCTTTCGCAACTGCTGATTGTTTGAGATGCATAATAATGAGAACCGTTCACCAAATTATCTGTACCGGTTAATAAAGTTCCGCCTGTAGCAGCATCATACCATTTGATATTTGAACCTGTTGCAGCAAGATCAGCAACTGTTCCTGAATAACAGAATGACTGAGACGCACTTCCAGTTGGTGCAGAAGGATTACTTAATGTAACGGTAACGTCAAGCCTTGTCGCACTTTCACAACTGTAGATTGTCTGACTTGCATAATAATGTGTTCCGTTAACCAATGCATCTGAAGCTGATAAAAGCGTACCGCCTGTTGCTGCATCATACCACTGTATGGCAGATCCTGTTGCAGAAAGATCAGCCACCGTTCCTGAATGACAGAAAGATTGTGAAGTACTTCCAGTTGGAGCTGCAGGATTATTTAGAGTTACTGTTACATCCAGTCGTGAACTGGTGCAACCGTTTATTGTCTGACTTGCATAATAATGTGTTCCGTCAACCAAGGCATCTGTACCTGATAATAGCATACCGCCTGTTGCTGCATCATACCACTGTATGGCAGTTCCTGTTGCTGAAAGATCAGCTACTGTTCCGGAATGACAGAAAGATTGAGACGCTGAACCTGTTGGTGCAGCAGGACTGGTAACATTGACGGTTACATCAAATCTTGTTGCACTTTCACAACCGCTTACAGTTTGACTTGCGTAATAATGACCGCTGGTTAAGGCGTCAGTACCTGAAAGTAAAGTACCGCCAGTTGATGCATCATACCATTTAATATTTGAACCTGTTGCAGTAAGATCACCCACCGTTCCTGAGAAACAAAAGTCCTGCGATGCAGATCCTGTTGGGGCAGAAGGGTTGTTGATGGTAACGGTAACGTCTAGTCTTGTCGCGCTCGGGCAACCATTCAAGGTTTGTGAACCGTAATAATGATTTCCGTTTACGAGTGCATCTGAAGAAGAATATTGTATACCTGCTGAAGATGCATCATACCATACAACAGATGTTCCTGTTGCGTTGAGGTCAGCAATTGTACCTGAATGGCAGAAAGTCTGTGAAGTACTTCCTGTAGGCGCTGCCGTAGTTGTTATAGAAACAACTGCGTTTCCTGACATGGTTGCGGTACAACTTGCACTTGATGCAACTACTGTATATGTACCTGTTGCTGTCTGGCTACCAAAGCTGATGGCAGAACCTGTTCCGGCAACCGGTGATCCAACGTTTGTAGCGCCGTTTAAAAGCTGATAGTTTACACCTGACACCGAACCGTTCAGACCAACAACTGATCCGCTTCCGCCTGCACAATATG
Source organism: Ferruginibacter sp. (assembly GCA_046593675.1). Taxonomy (GTDB): domain Bacteria; phylum Bacteroidota; class Bacteroidia; order Chitinophagales; family Chitinophagaceae; genus Ferruginibacter. The sequence continues at coordinate 373 of JBKJSZ010000220.1, read as the reverse complement.
CACCACCACCTGTAACATTGAATAATGTGGAGCAGAAAGTGCTGAGAACTGTTTGAATCTGCTGTACGTTTGTTGCAGCATTATAATTATCATCTCCAGCCTGTGAAGCTGTAATAGTAGTTGATCCGGCGCCAACTATTGTAACTGTATTGCCGCTTATAGTAGCAACTGAAGTATTTGAGCTGGTGTAAGAAACAGTAAGCCCCGAAGATGCGGTACCATTTAAAGTAAAAGGAGCATCCATATCATTCTTATCAGCCAAAGCTGCAAAGGTTATTGTCTGATTTGCTTTGTTCACAGTTAAAATTCTATCAACTGAAGAAGCCGCTGTATAATTGGCGTCTCCTGTCTGAGATGCTGTTATAGTAGATGT
>JBKJSZ010000172.1:0-4711 GCA_046593675.1 Ferruginibacter sp. | reverse complement strand
ATTTATTAATTTTGGATTTACCTGAACCGATTGATTGGTCATTAAAAATGTTACACTAATTAGCCCACCAATTAAAACACCCAATACCAAAACAAGATTCCATGCTTCTTTCTTCCACTCATAATTAAAAAAAGGGATTTTAGCAGGGATACAAGCAGCACATATATGCCGCAACGAAGATGAAATACCAAAGGTTTTATTTCCAATAACTAATAATACCGGTACTAATAATCCAATTAAAGGACCGGCAACATACCATGCCCAGGGTTGTTTAATAAATTCAATCATGTTGTATTTGTTTTTTTTGATGTTTTTTTGAAAAGGTTTATTAATAACGAACCCAATATCGCACCATACAAGCTACTCCTTATTGGATGGGAAGTAATGACACAGGTGCCCGTTATACATCCAACATATCTCCAGTAAAAAAAACCTGCAACGGCTCCCAGTATGGCTCCGATAAAATAAAGTTTATTTTTTTGCATCCATTTCTTCATAAAAATTTGATTTAGTTTTTTGTATAAAATTTTGTAAGAGTATCAAGAGTACAATGCGGTTAATTCACCTAACATTATACTTTTTCAATGGAAGCCTGTATTAAAATTTCGATATGAAGTACAGATCGTTGTTTACGCATACTTTACAATTATTTAAGATAGCTTCAATCTTCAAATATTATTTTGTTTTACATCTTCAAAACTGCCGCCATCATTGCATTATTAAATTTCATACTGTTTGAGAATAGAAATGGCAACTGCACTTCAGTTACCACTTCTGCAATAAGCAACGATAGGCTTTTGCATTTCCGTACATTCATTAATTCGTTGGGCGATCTGTTCTAAAGGAATATTAATAGCACTTGGAAAATGTTCATCTGCATATTCTTCCGGAGTTCTGACATTAATGATTGCTGCATTTTTATAAATTTCCTTCATAATACTTTGTAATTAATATTGCGAATTTCATTAGATTATTAAAGAATACTGGTGATAATTGTCACATATGATTAGAAAAATATTTCTTTAACAAGTATATATATTCCCATCACCAGCACAAACCAACCAAACCCTTTTTTTAAATTTTCAGCGTTTAGTTTCTGATTAAAAAATCCACCAATAAAAACTCCAGCAATGGCTATAGTAGAAATAATAATTAATAATTTCCAATCAATTAAATAATGTCCAATATCAACTATAAAGCCAATCAGAGAGTTGACGGAAATGATGAGCAAAGAAGTTCCTATCGCATCTTTCATTGTTAACCTCATGAATATAACCAGGACTGGAATAAGTAAAAAGCCACCACCGGCACCCAGAAAACCTGTGACCAATCCTATTAATATGCCATAAAGCAATAGAAGTAAAGGTTTCTTTTTTGAAGCACTTATTTGATCTGCAGATACTCTTTTATTGAGTATCATGGAAGAAGAAGCAGCTAACATTAAAATAGCAAATAACACCATTACAAATGATGCATGTGTAACTTTTATTGAGCCTATTTCAAATAAAACATTTGGTATAAATGGAACAATAAATTTGCGGGTAATGAAAACAGTTGTAATAGAGGACGCACCAAAAAATAAAGCTACTTTCAAATTGACAAAACCTTTACGGTAATTATTCAACGCTCCTATCAGGCTGGTAAACCCTACTATAAATAATGAATACGAAATGCCTATTGTAGGTGAAATGCCAAACAGATACACTAAAACGGGTAAAGTAAGGATAGACCCACCGCCACCCATTAACCCAAGTGATATACCAATAAAAAATGAAGCAATAAATCCAGCTATTTCCATAGCTGTAAAGTTGATTGCAATTAATAGCAGCCACTGTGATAAAAGTCACACTGATAAATTAATTCTTTACCCACTCTATAAAATTTCTATGGATAATAATCCATTTCTTTTCTTCCATTTTTTTTAACAGGCGGCTGATTACTTCTCTTGAAGAATTAAGGTCATTAGCAATATCCTGATGGGTCATTTTTAAATTTGGACCTAATTTATTTATCTGATTTTTTAAATAGACTTCCAGACGTTCATCCATTTTATTAAAAGCAATCGCATCAATTGTTTTTAATAACTCTTCAAAACGGCTACGATATGACGTAATTACAAATTGATACCAGCTTTTGTATTTGCTCATCCACAAATCCATACACTCTAACGGAATAGCTAAAACAGTAACATCTGTTAGGGCCTTTGCTAATACTTCACTTGTTTCATGTTTGGCTGCACATACCATGGAAAGGGAACAAGCCTGCCCTGCATCAATATGATAAATAAAAAAATCTTTACCTTCAGCATCTTCCCTGTACAATTTAATGATGCCATTTATTATTAACATGATTGATCGAATGGTTTGTCCTACCCGAAGTAGTGTTTCGCCAGATTTTACCTCATGGATAGTTCCGTGCTTAAGTATATCGTTGTACAAACCTTCTTCAAGATTCGGAAAGAGTAGTTTGATATTGTTGATGTCCATTCCCTGAATTAATTTTTATGGCGACACGTTTCAGTTTCACTTTCTCCATCAAAAATAGTGAATGCATAAACAAACATAGGAGGTTTCGAAATATCAGAACGACTAGAAAATATATCTATAAAAAGATAAGAATAACCTACAATTATCTTATGGGAAATGTCATACATAAAAAAAATCCCGGAGATGCGGGATTTTTTTATCAATCAAAGGTTTATTTTATAAAATAGAATAGGTTCCGGTGTGTTCATCTAAACGAATAGTATATGTACCCATAACGGAAGGCGTGTTAAAATTCGGGCCACCGTCCCATTTAATTTTGCCATTCCCTGCATCTTCATAATCAAAAGCACCCCAGGCATCTCCTGCAAGAAACTTAATCTCTCCTGGTTTTAAAGCCAATGTAGCTGTCCAAACACCATTACCCAGGTATGTCATTTGAGGAGAGGTTGGAGGATCCCAATCATTTACACCAGGAATATTCATTCCATTACCAACAACCCTCATTTGAGCGGCAGGTGTGAGACTATATTGAATATTGGTAGCATCCCTTCCATCCCATATAGCTCTAACACGGCCGGATGTACCTGTCCATTTAAAATTATCATAACCAGATCCCGGATCGATAACCATTCTTCCTCCATTGTTATTATCCACGGCAAACCAACGGTTCAGAATGTTGGTGCTGTTGTTCCAATCATTACCATCATGAAATTTAAATTCATCATTGTTGTTCATATCTGCCAGAAGAATGAATTTATTTACGCCAAGGTAATTCATTTTAGTAGCGGGCTGAGACCAACCCTGAAATTGCCCAATCATTCCCATGCCACCAATACCATTGGATACAGCGGTTTGCAAATAATATTTTTTATTCACCAGATCGAATGTTAATCTATAAACACCAGACGTGGTTACGTCAATATTGGCTTCATTTATATCCGTGATATTTCCTGAAGGCAAAGCCGGATCTTGTCCCCAGTCAACCGCACCGGGAGATGGAGGCCATGCCTGCCCATTTACAAATTTGATTTGATTACCGCCAGTAAGATATATGTATGTAAAATAAGTACCCGGGAATCTAGGATCCTCGATCATTCTTGTAGATGCATTTATATCCCAACCACCTGGTGTTGCACTGCCCACAACATATACTTTTATTTCTCTTGCAATATTCAAATCATTTACAAAATCGGCTTGTGTTGAAAAGCCGCCGGCTGTAGCAATTACCGTCCATTGTAATTGTGCAACAATACTTAACGTTGTTAAACCATTTGCCGTAAGCGAATCACTCATTTGCATGTAAGAAATATTTGCAAAAGTATCTACCCCATTATTATTGGAAGCAATAGAAAATAAAGGGTCGGAGAAATCCGGAGCGATAGGGTTATTATTGGCGTCAAATTGTTTTTGTACAAATACAACTCTATAAGTTATAGGATTTGAAGAAGGCACTGCATACGCTCTTTGCCACCGGAAATTGAAGAAATCTGTTGTGGAACTTGGGTTGGTATTGGTTACCGATCCTGAAGATGCCGGAGAGAAAATATTAAATGAAGTTATACCAACTCCGAAACGTTTTATACCAATTTTATTTGAGGTGGAAGGTTGTACATTATTAGAACCATTTGAAGCAATAACGGTCCATTTAAATTCGCCGCGTTCTGCAGTCAGCACTCCTAAAGTGGCTAAAAGGCTATCCATACTTTGATGAGAAATAGTTACCTGATTGGATCTTCCGGCATTATCAGAATTAAGTTGCCATACAGGCGAAGTAAAATCACCCGTTCTGCGGTCTAACAGCCATTTGTATGTAATGACTGCGCTGATACCGGGCATTGCCGTACTCCATTTAAAAACTATGGGAGCAGCAGGAGTTGCAGAATTTAGCATAAGCTCCGCATTATCTGCTGGCGTTCCCAAAGAAAATGCACTGATCCCTTCCCCGGTAGAATCATGATCAAAATCAAGCTTCTTACAAGAGTTTATCAGTTGAACCAATAACATGATCAATGCAAGTGGTAAATATTTTTTCATAATAATTTTTATTAATGCTCATTAATTTAATATATCAAAGCTTCTGTTGTTTATAGAGCCGCTTACGTTTATTGTTGAACCATTGGTGTCTAGATAAGTTCCATTTATCTGATAACTGAATTTAGATAGTATGGTACCATTTGGAATAACCCAGGAATTAGAAGGCAGGAAAGTTTTTGATTTGTATAATC
>JBKJSZ010000155.1:0-8746 GCA_046593675.1 Ferruginibacter sp. | reverse complement strand
CGCTTCTTGTTACACTTCGGCATACCCTAACGCCGGATTACCAAATGCATTTGGTGAATATGATGAAGAACCAGATGAAACTGCACATATTATAGAAGAATGGGCGAAAAAAGGTTTTGTAAATATTGTTGGTGGCTGTTGCGGAACAACACCGGATCATATACGACACATTGCACAGGAAGTAAAAAAATCTGAGCCACGAAAATTACCGGTTCTGGAAACCGCATTATAAATTTATGAGTATGAATTCTATAAAACCATTCCTGCGTTTATCAGGTTTGGAACCTTTGATTGTAAGACCTGAAACTAATTTTATAAATGTTGGTGAAAGAACCAATGTTACGGGAAGTAAAAAATTTGCACGACTGATCAGAGACAATCAATTTGAAGAAGCCTTATCTGTTGCGCGTCAGCAAGTTGAAAACGGAGCGCAGATACTGGATATAAATATGGATGATGCATTGCTGGAAGGCGTTAAAGCAATGACCAGTTTTCTAAATCTGCTTCAGGCTGAACCGGATATTTGTAAAATTCCCATCATGATCGACAGCTCTAAGTTCGAGATCATAGAGGCAGGGCTGAAATGTGTTCAGGGAAAATGTATTGTGAACTCCATCTCCATGAAAGAAGGAGAAGCAAAATTTATAGAGCAGGCTTTTATTTGTAAAAGTTATGGCGCTGCGGTAATCGTAATGGCATTTGATGAAGTGGGACAGGCAGATACAAAAGATAGAAAAATAGAAATTTGCACACGTGCCTATAAAATTCTAACAGAACAAGTGGGCTTTGCACCTCAGGATATTATTTTTGATCCAAACATCTTTGCCGTTGCCACCGGCATAGAAGAACATAATAATTATGCTGTGGATTTTATTGAAGCCACACAGGAAATAAAAAGACGTATGCCACTTGCAAAAATAAGTGGAGGCGTTAGTAATGTTTCCTTCTCTTTCAGAGGAAATGATCATGTAAGAGAAGCCATACATTCTGTTTTTCTGTTTCATGCCATCAAAGCAGGAATGGATATGGGAATTGTAAATGCAGGACAATTGGTGGTGTATGATGAAATTGAACCGGAATTAAAACAATTGTGCGAAGATGTATTGCTGAATAAAAATAATGACAACAACGAAGCCACTGAAAAATTAATTGTGTTTGCGGATTCAGTAAAAGCTGCAGGAAAAACTATTGTAAAAGATGAACAATGGAGAAATGATCCGGTTCAGAAACGATTAGCACACGCCCTGGTAAATGGTATTACCGATTATATTGATGCCGATACAGAAGAAGCAAGATTGAAATATGACCGGCCTCTTGATGTGATTGAAGGACCATTGATGGATGGAATGAATATAGTAGGTGATCTATTTGGTGCAGGAAAAATGTTTTTACCTCAGGTTGTAAAAAGTGCACGTGTTATGAAAAGAGCCGTGGCTATTCTTACACCATTTATAGAAGAAGAAAAAGAATTACGCAGACAATCCATGCTCGCATCCGGAACCGTAAACACAGAAACGGCCGGTGCTGCAAAAATCTTATTGGCTACAGTAAAAGGAGATGTACACGACATCGGTAAAAATATTGTTGGCGTAGTGTTAGGTTGTAATGGTTATGATATTATAGATTTAGGTGTAATGGTTTCCGCTGATAAAATTCTTACAGAAGCTAAAAAACAAAATGCAGATATCATCGGCCTGAGCGGATTGATTACACCTTCTCTGGATGAAATGGTGCACATCGCAAAAGAAATGAAACGTTTAAATATGAACGTTCCATTAATGATTGGCGGTGCTACTACAAGCAGAATGCATACCGCTGTAAAAATTGCTCCTGAATATGATGAAGGTGTTGTGCACGTATTGGATGCAAGCCGAAGTGTAACCGTTGCCGGAAGTCTTTTGAATGAACAAAAAAGCGGTTTCTTACAAAACATAGATCAGGAATATGCAAAGCTGAAAATTGATTTCGGCAATAAGAAAACAGCTAAACAATTACTCAACTTTTCTGATGCACAAAAAAATGCCACGAAAATTATTTGGGATAATTTTACTCCTGTAACGCCATCTTTCACCGGCACAAAATTATTTAATGATATTTCTTTAGATGATATTGCTCCTTATATTGATTGGAATCCTTTCTTCATCACCTGGGAAATGCACGGAAAATTCCCTGCTATATTATCTGATCATATAATTGGAAAAGAAGCCACCAAATTATATGATGATGCCCATGCCTTATTAAAAACAATCGTAAAAGAAAAATGGTTACAGCCGCAAGGCGTTATTGGTTTTTTCCCGGTTAAAAAAACTGCTGCAGATACATTAGAGATCAATTATAACAACCATAAAATTTCTTTGGAATTTTTAAGACAACAAATAAAAAAAGCAGCAGGACAGCCAAATGTGAGTCTCTCTGATTTTATTTTGCCAGCTGAAAAAGGCATTGACTTTATTGGTGCATTCAGTGTTACTATAAAAGGTATTGAAAAACATATTGCAGCATTTGAAAAAAATTACGATGATTATAACAAGATCATGTTGCAAGCACTTGCAGATCGTTTAGCGGAAGCTTTTGCAGAATATCTTCATGAAAAAACCAGGAAAGAATTATGGGCGTATGCAACAGAAGAACATTTAAGTGCGGAACAATTAATTAAAGAAGAATATTCCGGTATTCGTCCCGCTCCAGGTTATCCTGCATGCCCGGACCATACCGAAAAAATAAAATTATTTGAATTGCTGGGCGGCGAAGCGGCAACAGGAATCCATCTTACAGAATCATTGGCTATGTATCCTGCCTCTTCGGTGTGCGGATGGTATTTTGCACATCCTGAAAGTAAATATTTTGGTGTGGGTAAAATCGATCGTAGCCAACTGCAGGATTATGCTGTAAGAAAAAATATGACGCTTGAAGAAGCAGAACGTTGGTTACGGCCTGTTCTCGAATAATTTTTTATTAAATAGCTTATCATATTCCTGAATTTCTTTTGCATCGTTTATACCTTTCACCAGGTAAACAATAACAATGATCTTCATAATAATTCCTTTATAAATAGTGGAGAGATCTAACGCTGCATTTAATATGATAAACCCGGCATACAATATCATCGCAAGCACAATGGCAGTGTAAGGTTTTTTATTTGTCCATACACCTAATAAAATAAAAGCTGTCACAAATAAACTCCACACCAACAGATCTACCCAGATCATTTCTGTATCCTGATTTGTAAAATACATAATGATCATGTTTAACAACAAAGCACCTGCTGCAAAAAACATAGCATTGCGTGCATGCTTAATACTTTGATAATTGTGAGGAGCAGAAAATTCCTCACCGGAAAAAATAGAGGTTTCTCTTTCGTTACTGTTTTCTGCCGGAAGATTATTTTCCATTTGCTTCATTTAATTTTACAATATAAATATAATTCATGCGCATCATCTCCTACAATGTAAATGGAATAAGAGCAGCTATTAAAAAAGGTTTTCTGGAATGGCTTTCCTCCGACCCGGCAGATATAATTTGTTTGCAGGAAGTTAAAGCACATCTGGCCGATATTGATATAGAAGCTATTAAAGCTGCAGGGTACGATAGCCATTGGTTCTGCGCTCAAAAAAAAGGATACAGTGGCGTGGGCATTTTGAGTAGACTAGCCTTAAAAAATGTATTGTATGGTTGTAATATTGAACAAAGTGATTTTGAAGGAAGAGTATTACAGGCTGATTATAAAGATGTAACCATTATCAGTGTATACTTTCCATCAGGCACAAGTGGTGAAGAAAGACAAAAATATAAATATGTATGGCTCGATGAATTTTTAGAACATCTTAATCAATTGAAAATAAAAAGGAAAAAATTGATTGTCTGTGGCGATTATAATATTGCACATAATCCGATAGACATTCATAATCCTGCGGGAAATAAAAAAACTACAGGGTTTCTTCCTGAAGAGAGAGCGTGGTTCGATACATTTATAGAGAATGATTTTGTAGACAGCTTCCGTCATGTAAACCAGGAACCTCATCATTATACCTGGTGGTCGGTTATGCGGCCTTCAACAAGACTAGAAAATAAAGGCTGGCGGATAGATTATATTAACGTCACAAAAAATTTAAAAGATAAGATCATCGATGTGAAAATATTTCCGGAAGTAAAACATAGTGATCATTGCCCGGTGTATGCAGAAATAAATATTTGATATGATTATTTACAATGTTACTATAAAGTTGCAGATCGCCATCGAAGGTGAATGGCTACGGTGGTTACAACAGGAACATATTCCTGAAGTATTACAATCCGGTTGCTTTAACAATGCCCGTGTTTTAAAATTATTGGAAACTAATGATTCAGAAGGACCCACGTATGCGATTCAATATGCTGCAGAAAGTAAAGTTTTGTATGATCGTTATATTGAAAAATACGCTGCGGGTTTGCGTAATAAAAGTTTTGAGCGCTGGGGTGATAAATTTATTGCGTTTCGAACGGTAATGGAAGTTGTACATTAATTGTTCACATAAATTATTTCCTGTAGTTAATTTGTATGAACGTGAAACCTACGACTGACAAGGCTTTCAGGGCTTCTTCTGAAACCCTTAACTGGCAAGGCTTTCAAGAGATACACATATTATTTAAATGTTCTTCAATTTCCATAATAGGGCGTAAACCCTGATGCAATAAGGATTACAGGGAAATTTATTTTTAAAAATAGTTGTTGAAGTTTTTCATGGAGTGACAAAACCTTCTATATTTGTTGCACTAAAACTAAATTAAAACCAATATGAACAAAGCAGAATTAATTTCAAAGATTTCGGAAGATGCAGGCATCACAAAAACACAGGCTAATGCAACTTTAGATTCTTTTATCGAAGCTGTAACCAAAACTTTAAAAAGTGGCAATAAAGTTACTTTAGTGGGATTTGGCACTTTCAGTGTTTCCAAAAGAGCAGCACGTAATGGTCGTAATCCACAAACGGGTGCTGTTATTAAAATCAAAGCTAAGAAAGTTGCAAAATTCAAAGCCGGCAAAGAATTATCTGCTAAAATGTAATAGGTTTCTATCTTATCAGAAGCAAGACGCCATTGGTCTTGCTTTTTTTATTGTACTTTTATAACATAAAACTTTTTACATGGGACGTGGTGATATTAAAACAAAAAAAGGAAAAATTTTCGCAGGCAGCTTTGGTAAATCCAGACCAGCTAAAACGAAAACAGCAGTAGCAAAAAAAGCTGCACCTAAAAAATCAAAATAATTAAGGCCGGAAATTCCGGCTTTTTTTATGGCGCCAATCTTTCAATCTTCCAACCTACTTCCTTTTTTGTATATAAAATTCTGTCATGCAAACGGCTGGGCCTTCCCTGCCAGAATTCAATGGCAGAAGGATGTACCATATAACCTCCCCAATGTTGTGGACGTTCAATTTTCTGATTTCTGTATTGGAGAGTCAGCGATTCAAATTTATCCTCAATTAATTTTCTACTGCTGATCACTTCACTTTGTGGCGAAGCCCACGCTCCTATTTTGCTTGATTGCGGGCGTGAATTAAAATAGGTATCGCTAAGTTCCTGATTTATTTTTTCTACTTTACCGGAAACTCTTACCTGTCTTTCTAATTCTTTCCAGAAAAAAACAAGGCATGCATTTGGATTTTCCAGTAGCTGTTTTCCTTTTTGGCTTTCATAATTAGTGAAAAAAACAAAACCGTTTTCATCAAAACCTTTTAATAAAACAATTCTTGCTGCGGGAATATTATGTTTATCTGATGTAGCCAACGTCATAGCATTTACTTCATCAATGTTACTGGCCATGGCATCATCCCACCAATTTTTAAATTGCTGCATGGCATCTGATGCCACCTCATTTTCATCAAGTATTTGTAATTGGTATTCTCGTCTTATATCCGCTACATTACTCATGATAAAATTTATTAACAAAAATAGTTTAAAACAAAAGCGCTTCTATAAGAAACGTTTTTTATTGATTAAGTAAATTAATTTTTAAATTTATCTTTCGAATCCTTGAAGAAGTAATGATATAGCCGCTGGTTGAAAATAACTTATATTTTTATTTTTTTTCATAGCAATTCAACCCCGAACAAATACATAACAGATTACAAATGCTTAAAAATGTCTTACGATTTAGCGTATTATATCAAAATTTGCTATGCGTTTGCCCTATTTTCCATTTAGCTGTATCAAATATTTGGACGTGTAAAGGTTAGGGAGTAAATTGCGCTAAATTTATTAGTATTTAAAAGTCGTTTCATTTTTGCTGGTGCGGGCGGTCTTGATTTAGGCTTTTCAAAAGCTGGTTTTGATTTTGTTTGTGCAAATGAATACGATAAAGATATAGGGGAAACCTACGATAAAAATAATAAAAATACTGTCTTAGATAGGCGAAGTACTGTTGATTATCTATCATGCGATATCCCTGAATGGAATCGAAATTGGTGGCCCACCCTGTCGAAGTTGGTCAAAAGCAGGCTGTAAAAAAAGCATTGCTGATAAAGAGGTCAACTTTTTTATGAGTCTATGAAAATAATTCCTGATAAAAAAACGGAATTATAGTTTTTCTAAAAAATTGCATAAAATGGATAATATTGAATTTCAAAATAGAGAATTTAAAGTAAGAGAAATTGAACTTCCTGAATTTGGAATTGTTCGTATTTCAATAACCTCTTTGAATGAATTATTATTAAATAAAGATGGTAGTTATAGTTCGAAAGAAGCCGAAGCTGTGGATGAAAAAATATTTTATTTCGTAGAAGATAATGAAATTGAACAAAGTGATGAAGAACTTATTAAAGTAGTACTTTCGGAAGTAAGATGATAAAATTTCAATTCTTCCCTCGTTCACAAGGAATTACTAAGGAAATACAATCAGTCATTTCTTGTTTTGAATTAGAATATTCAAAAATAAAATCCTCTGATTTTGATCTTTCTAGCAATGCAGTTTTGGAAGTAGTTCGTCCACATCTAGAAAAGTTAGATTTTATTTGCGAAACAGGAAAATCAAAAGAGAAAAAAATAAACGTTCCTGTTTTATTCGGTTACGATAATAAAATTGATAAAGCATTTAATGCTGATGCAGTTAGTGTTGATGGTAAAATTGTTATCGAAGTGGAGGCTGGTAGAGCAACTGAAAATAATCAATTTTTAAAAGACATATTTCAAGCTTGTATGATGTTTGAAGTGGAATTCTTAGTGATTGTTGTTAGAAACGTTTATCGAAAGCATAAAGATTTTGAAATCATACATACTTTTTTAGAAACTTTATATATATCAAATCGTCTCCATCTTCCCCTTAAAGGTATTTTGCTTATCGGATACTGATTGAGCCATTGCATGAAGGATAGTAAGGGAAACCCTTTTGTCCTACAGATAAAAAGAAATTGAAACGATCGTTTGATTGAATTGTCTATCAAGATAATTCGTAAACAACTCTCATGGTGTATTTAATTTTATTTGAATTAGTGTAGAGTTTCCAAGAGGTTGACGCATCAAAAGTTTCTTCATAGTTCCTGTTACAGCTTGTTTCGTACGTTTAAATATTGTTTTCTTAATTAAATAATCGTATTACTACAACAAACTTATATATTATCTTTTTGCGATTCCATTTTTTTCTTCAATTTGATAATCTCGTATTGTAACAATTCATTTTCTTCTGAAGAAATATCCAGTTTACTTTCCAGTTCACCTATTTTTTTATGAGCATCATGTAACTGTTTGTACAAAAGAGAAGCTTCTCCTAATTGCAATTTTATATCATTAAGTGCCGTTGTGGAAGATTGATATTGGTCCCGGATATTATAATATTCTTTCTCTAACCGCATAGATTCCAACATTTCATCTTCCATGGATAATTCTCTGGATGCAGCGCCTTCTGCTTTTTGTTGTTGTTTACCAATCAGGTTCTGCATATAAGAAATTTCTTCATAAACAGATTCCAGCTGGCTTTTCATTTCAATCGCTTTTTTAGCCTTCTCTCTTAGTATTCCAAGCTCTTCCTCCCGAATCGCAATCATTTCGTTAACATCCTGTAATTGCAATTGCAGGAATTCATTTTCACTCATTAATTTTTTTAGTACTTCTGGCGAAACCATACAATTGATTTGAAATAAAATTAATCAATAGAAATTCAACGCATAAAAAAACTGTCAGTTATTGACAGTCTTATATTTTTTGATGAATGAATTAAATCAGCTTACTAAAGTTCCAACATTTTCCCCGGTTACTACATTCAAAAGATTGCCTGGTTTGTTCATGTCGAAAACTACGATCGGTAAATTATTTTCCATACATAAAGTAAAGGCAGTCATATCCATAACCCGAAGATTTTTTGAAATGCAATCGCTGTATGAGATTGTATCAAATTTTGTGGCCGTTGGATCTTTTTCGGGATCTGCTGTGTAAATTCCATCCACTCTGGTTCCTTTCAAAATAACATCTGCTTTTATTTCTATGGCACGAAGGGAACCTGCGGTATCCGTTGTAAAATAAGGATTTCCTGTACCGGCGCCGAAAATCACCACACGTCCTTTTTCCAGGTGGCGAATGGCTCTTCTGCGAATATAAGGTTCCGCAATCTGTTCCATTTTAATAGCACTTTGCAAACGGGTATATACTCCCACTTTTTCCAACCCAGCCTGCAAAGCCATTCCATTAATTACAGTAGCCAGCATTCCCATGTAATCGCCATGTGCTCTTTCTATACCAGTTTCAGCTTCATTCATACCACGGTAAATATTGCCGC
>JBKJSZ010000023.1:0-3898 GCA_046593675.1 Ferruginibacter sp. | reverse complement strand
GAAATCTGATGAGGGTGAAAATGTGAGGTAAGAGCTCACAGTATTGCCTGGTAACAGGCCGTTCGGGTAAACCTTATGCGCTGTAATGCCACGTAAACCTTGTATGAAACGGCTCGTTTTTCCTAAGGGAGCAAGGAGGGTAGGCAGCAAGATTTCTTCAGTAATGAAGATGCCAGATAAATGATAGCCATTCCTTTTTGGAATAACAGAATCCGGCTTATGGCTGATAGTATTTTTTTATTGGAAATATTTTTTTTGCGTTTCTTCCCAATCATCTTTTATAAAACTGAAGTAAACAGAATTTCGGATAGTACCATCCATATTTACAATATGGTTTCTAAAAACACCTTCTCTTACGGCACCTAATTTTTCCATAGCGCGTTGTGACCGCTTATTTAATAAACTGGTTTTTAATTCAATTCTGTTGAGGCAAAGATTTATAAAACCATATTTCAGCAATAAATATTTGCAGGCTTTATTTAAACCAGTTCCTTGAAATTCCGGACCGTACCATGTCCATCCGATTTCCATTCTTTTATGTTCTTTGCTAAAAGAACCATAACGAGTGCTTCCAGCATAGGATTGTGTGGCTTTATCAAAAACGGCAAAAGGATAAGATATGCCTTTTTGTTTCTCTGATAAAGCTTCATCAAAATATTTTCTGAAATCATTTTCAGTACGAATAGTTGCTATAGTAAATTTCCAGATATCTGTATGCATTGCAACAGGCCATAAAGAAATAAAATGTTTTTCTTCCAAAGGCTCAAGTCTTACTCTGTCGTTCTCCAACATTTTAAAGGAAAAACTTTCTGAGCGAGATAATTGTTCTTTAACCATCCTTGCAACAATTTTATCGATGGGCAAGGAAACTATTTCTTCATTAAAAATTTCCCAATCTATAAATCGGAAAGTTTCCGTCTCTCCTGTATTTGCATAATTAAGCAATTGTGCTTCATCAAAGTCAAAAGGAGTTTTTCTGAGTGGAACTTTAATTTCTTCCAGCGCTTTCACGGTATAATAGATGCTGATGATCTGGTGTGATGCATTGAAGGCACTTTGTTGATAAAAATCAGTTGTATATAAATGAGCGGTTATTTCTACCTGCAAATTCATTTCTTCCATGAATTCACGTTTCAGGCAATCAATTGTTCCTTCACCTTCTTCTAACCCACCTCCACAAAATTTAGTAATTTTCATTCCTCTTACCCATTCATCCGAAACTAAAACCTGTTGCTGATCATTGATAAGAATGCCATACACCCGGATGTTGAACATTATACTTTATTTGTTCTGCTAAAAAATTTATAGATCGCAATACCTAATATGATGAATGAAATAATCAAAGGGATCCAGAACGCATAATTAGAATGTTGAAAGGGCAGAGGAACATTCATTCCGTAAATACTTGCAATCAAAACAGGTATGCTTAAAAAAATGGTGATGGTACTCAATCTTTTCAATACTTCGTTCTGATTATTACTGATAATGCTTGCAAATGCATCCAATGTACTGCTTAGGATATTGGTATAGGTATTGGCAGTTTCCAAACCCTGTGATGTTTCAATAATAAGATCATCCAGGAAATCTTTTTCCTGTTCACTCATGTTTAGAAAATTTGTTCGTGCTAATTTCATCATCAATAATTCGTTACTGCGTAAAGCCGTGACGAAATATACCAGGCTTTTTTGAATTCGCATCAATTGAAACAATTCTTCATTTCTATTGGCAGCATATAATTTTTGTTCCAGTGCATTTCTTCTTTGATTGATCTCTTTAAGGTGTTCCTGAAAATTCGTTGTAATTTTTTCAAAGATTTTCAAAACCATCATATTTGGTTTGTCGGGTTGACGGTTTTGAAAACTATTCAGAAATTTTTTGATAGCCTCATTTTCAAAAGAGTTTACGGTTACCACCTGTTCACCGGTTAAAATAATACAAATAGGTATCGTAATGTAAAAAGCATCACTGTCATTAAATGAATTATTTTCCGTTGGGGTTTTAATTACTATCAGCCTTACATTACCTTCTTCCTCATACCTGCTGCGTTCATCAATATCCAGTGAATCTTTCAGAAAATCCAGTGGAATATTGAGATTTCTGCTGAGCTCATTAAATTCTTCCTGTCTTAACGGAGGAAGAATATTCACCCATGTACCGGGATCCGGTTTATCAACAGCCACTGTTTTCTGATCATGGATTTTAAAGTATTGTATCATGCCGTTAATTTAATTCTATTTCACCTTTAAATACTAAAGTTGCCGGGCCGCAAAGCCATATATTTTCAAATTTATCATCGCCGGTTTTGGTAAATTCCACTGAAAGCATTCCTCCCAGTGTTTTTACGTCAACCTGGTTGAACCCACGATAATTATGTGCACTCATTAAAGCCGAAGCCGTAACGCCTGTACCGCAACTAAAGGTTTCGTCTTCTACACCGCGTTCATAAGTGCGAACAAAAATCTGATCTTTTTCCAGGCTTTGTACAAAATTTACATTGATTCCTTCTTTTCTATAAGGATTACTGTTCCGGATCTCTCTGCCATTTTCAACTACATCAGCTTCCTGCAAATCGTTCACAAATTTTACATAGTGCGGAGATCCTGTATTTAACACACAATTTCCATGATGGTCCTGTACAGAATCTACATCCTGCATTTTAAGGCGAATGATACCGTTATTGTCTATTTCTGCTTCATGCGGCCCATCCGCTGCAAGAAATTTATAAGTGTATTGATGAATTCCGCTGTCAAAGGCAAACTTTACCATACAACGTCCACCATTGCCGCACATAGTACCAGGTTTGCCATTGGCGTTATAATAAATCATTTCAAAGTCATAGCCATCTTTTCGCTTCATGATCAATAAACCATCCGCACCAATTCCAAAACGCCTGTGGCATAAATGTTTGATCATGGATTCAGTGAAGGATACGTCTTCGCTATTAAGATTATCAATAATAATAAAGTCGTTCCCTGTTCCCTGGTATTTGTAAAAAGTCATACGATTGTTTTAATCGGTGGTAGCTATTTTATCTGATATAATTTTTAATGCATGCTGAATCATTTTATCCACTAACACTTCACCATCTCTTGTAAATTCCTTTGAAATCCTATTGGCAACTATGGCACTGATAGAAAGGCAGTGATGGCCTAACACCTTACTCATACCATACAATGCAGATGTTTCCATTTCGAAATTACTGATACGGTGCTGACCAAATGAAAAGGAGGTTAATTTATCAATTAGACCTGGTTGCGACAAACCCATTCTAAGCACACGGCCTTGCGGCCCATAAAATCCCGGGCATGTTACAGTAATACCCATGTGATAACCTTCCACAAAATGTTTCAGTAAGGAAGCGCCACAACCATTTATATAAGGTGCGGAAATACCATTATGTAATTGTGTATGTGTATTAAATGCCTGTATGATTTGTTTATCTTCTTCATTATTGTTTGACAAATAAAAGTTCATCAGATTGTCTAAGCCAAGTCCGTGCGTGCTGGTAACAAAACTATCAATAGGAATTTCTTTCTGTAGAGAACCCGATGTTCCCATACGAATAATATTTAATGAACGCAAAGAACTTTTTATCAATCTTTTTTCAAGGTCAATGTTAGCGAGTGCATCCAGTTCATTTAAAACTATATCAATATTATCTGGTCCAATCCCAGTGCTCGTAACAGTGATTCGTTTATTTTGTAAGGTTCCGGTATGAGTGATGAATTCACGATGTTGATTTTGAAATTCTATCTTATCGAAATATTTACTTACTTCCTTTACTCTGTCAGGATCACCCACTGTTATAATGGTTCCTGCAATTTCTTCAGGGCGGCAATTGAGATGATAGATGGCTCCCCGTTTATTTAAAATCAGTTCGGAAGGTGCAATAATATTC
>JBKJSZ010000358.1:0-5611 GCA_046593675.1 Ferruginibacter sp. | reverse complement strand
TAACTCTGTGTTTTATAACTCACATATAAACTCAGGGAAATGCCTGCCATGGAAAATAATAAATGAAAAAGAATAGCCCAGCGACGATTCATTTTTTTATCTACTATAACTTTTTCCGGTTTATTCAACTTATCAATATGCACATCAAAATAATCATTGATAATATAACCCGCGGCGGCAATGAATACGGAAGCAAGAATGAGTAAAAAAAACAAATTGCCTCTTTCTGAAAGATAATAATCGTTGCCTTTCCAAAGCAATGATTGAAAAACAGAGAAATAAAATATTAGTTGTGTGATAATGATGAACAAGAGATTAGGCCATCGTACCAATTGCAGCATTGCACCTAATCGTTTCATATAATTATTTAGAAGGGATAGATGTATCATTGAACCAGTCACCTCTTATCTTCATAACTTTTTCCATTACATCACGAACACAACCTTGTCCGCCATTAACCGGTGAAATATAATGAGCTATATTTTTTATTTCTCCCACCGCATCTGCCGGCGAACATGCCAACCCACAAATTTTCATTACATCCAGATCCGGAATATCATCACCCATGTATAACACCTGTTGTTTGTTTAGATTATATTCTAACATCTTTTTTTCCAGCAATTCCACTTTATCATGTACACTGAAAAATATATCCTGGATGCCTAATTTTTCCAAACGATCTTTAACAGAAGATGCTGCAGCACCGGAAATAATAATGACGTGATAACTTTTTTTTATGGCGAGTTGAAGGCTATACCCATCCCGAATACTCATCCTTCTTGCCTGTGATCCATCCGGAAGTACCAGGATCGTTCCGTCCGTCAATACCCCATCAACATCCAAAACGAAAGTGGTAATTTCTTTGAAAGCCGAAAATATATTCATCTAAATTATTTCTGGTTGTCTCTCCATTCATATACCCATGTACTCTGTATCATTTCCAGATGGCCTTCATTACTTTGTTCTGCAGTTCCTTGAAAATCGGGAATTTCCAAAACCCATTTTAGTAAATCCGTAAAGCGGATGCGGTAAATTTTTGCCTCTGTAAACTCATCACCGAAACGTTCGTACAATTTCATGGCGATATCTTCATAATCATTCCAGTAAATGGGTAATTCAAATTCCATATCTGTTGTTTTTATTCTCCCAAAAACTGGGTTTGATCGGGTAAGGTTACTAAAACATCTCCTGATGCTTTTAACAAAACGCATTGGCATCCCAGTCTGGAATTTAAT
The DNA here is from genome assembly GCA_046593675.1 of Ferruginibacter sp. GTDB lineage: Bacteria > Bacteroidota > Bacteroidia > Chitinophagales > Chitinophagaceae > Ferruginibacter. The sequence continues at coordinate 4,376 of JBKJSZ010000358.1, read as the reverse complement.
CTTGGATTAACGGCACGATCTATAAAATCTTCTTCTTTATCGGATAATTCTTCCAGGAATGTATCGCCGGTTTCCACATATAAATGACAGGTACTGCAGGCACAAACGCCCCCACAGTTATGATGTAATTCAATATCATTTTTCAACGCCACTTCCAGCAGAGATTGATTTGGTTCAATATCTGTAACCGTAATCGGTTCAAGCCCTTTCTGTTCAAACTTAAATGTAACTGTATACATATCCACAAATTTCAGATTGCAAACCTAACGGAAATTACTAATTAAGGAAAACTTCATTTAAAGGAAAAACCCGATATTGTGTTGTAAATGAACACAGAAATACTGTAGAATTTCCATTACCATGAAAATTACAATATCGTCTCTTGTAGCTATAGCTACCTTATCGGGATTATTTTTATCGTGCGGTGAAGTTGAAAAAGACACAAAAAAGGAAGATCTTTCTTCCATTGTTTTTAAACGAGACACTTCTGATAAAAAGAAATCCGGCGAACCTGTCAATCCTCCTATCATTAATATAATAGATACACTTGCCGTAAAGCGACTCATTGTGGTGATGAAAGATTCTGCCATCACCAGTGATCGTATAGGATGGAAACTTTCTAAAATTTACGATTCCATTCTTCCGGCATATTTCGCAAAAAATAAAATAAAGAAATCTGGGCCTCGGATGGCATGGTACAAAACAAGTAAAGCGCCGTTCTTTTTTGAAGCGGGCATACAGGTAGATAAAAAGCCGGCGAAAACTTCTAAAAATATTTCCTTCAGAGAAATTGGTGGCGATAGTGCCGTAGTGGTGCATTATTATGGTCCTTATGAATCCACCTTCCAGGCATACCAGGCTGTAAAAGAATGGATGTTGGAAAATAAAAAGAAACCAGCCGCTCCGCCTTATGAAGTATATATTACAGAGCCTTTTGATGAAAAAGGAAAGCGGGTTGAAACGTACAAATTATTGACAGATATTGTTTTTCCCCGTCATTAATCATCCATTCATAATACTATCCGTTAAGCGCAGATAAGTGGTTCGCAGTTTTGGATAATTGCTCAGCAATCGCAGATGTTTGTCTAATGTTTGAATATCTTTTCTAAATGCCGGCCCGGTTTGTAGTTTCGAAGGAGAATCAAATTCAATGCGCTGCGCTGTTTCCATGATCAATGGTTTCAATAAGGCAAAATCCACCTTTTCATTATTGCAAAATTCTTCAGCCATAGCATATAAGTGATTAGTGAAATTGGAAACGATCACTGCCGCCGTATGTAATTTCAATCTTTGGTCATCATCTGCTCTGCTTACATCTGGGGAAAGTGTTTTTGCAAAAGCTTCTATCGTATAAAAATTTTCCACGGTATTGCCATCCACCAGTAAAGGAATGGAAGGAACAACCGGCATCTCTTTTCTCAAACTTTGTAATGGATATATAATTCCATAATTATGTGACAGATTTTTTAATACATCAATTGAGACAGAACCTGCCGTATGAACCACAATTTTATCATGAACATGAAAGTCTGTAATATTTTCTATGGCAGAATCCGACACAGAAATCAAAAAAAGATCAGCGGGAATATCATTTATATTTTCAAGGTTGGAATAAGCACAATCCAATTCTTTTGCGAGATCAGCTGCATGTTCCCTATTTCTGCTGCATACCTGTACAACATCGTGGTTTTTTGATATTAAACGCCCCAACACAGTAGCTACATTCCCCGAGCCTATTATAGCAACATCCATATACCTTTGTTTAGATGAAAGTAAAGCACAAAATAGCGTTAGGATATATAAAAACAAAATTGAATTTGCTCGCTGTTGTAAACAAACGAAAAGCGGGAGAAGAAATGTTCCGATTATTTTGCACACCTCCTTCACGCACAATAGTTGCAGAAAATGAAGTTTTTCAAAAAGCAGAAAAGCTGCACTTTATATTTGAAGGAAAAAAAGTTTACGGATACCGGTGCAACCCTTCTCACAAAAAAATTTTATTACTGCATGGCTTCTCTTCTACCTGCCAGCATTTTGCAAGATTTGCTCAACCGTTGATTGATAAAGGGTATGAAGTGCTCGCTTTTGATGCACCGGCACACGGAGCCAGCGAAGGTAACAACGTGAATGCACTGGATTATTCCAAAATGATACTTGATATCAACCGTTTATACGGACCCATTGATGGATATATCGCTCACTCATTTGGTGGAATTTCCCTCGCATTAGCCCTCGAGATAATGAAAACGGATGCATATATAAAAGTAGTATTGATAGCACCTGCAACGGAAACCAGTTCGGCAATAGACGGTGCGTTTAAAATGCTCAAACTTACCAATCCGGTTTTACGTAAATCTATTGATGATGTGATCTTTGAAAAAAGTGGCCGGGCTACTGAATGGTTTTCGATCAGGCGTGCGATCAAAAATTTTACAGGGAAAATGTTATGGATACATGATGAGGATGATGATATAACACCGTTGTGCGATGCCTTAAAAGTTCAAAAGGATGCACCATCAAATGTTCAGTTCATAATCACCAAAAACCTGGGCCACCGGCGCATTTATAAAGATGCACAAGTGCTGCAACACGTTGTTAACTTTTTTTAATTTACACCCTGCTGCTTTCCAAAAAAATTGGAATTTTCAATTTTAAACTAATATTGCAGAACTGAACCCGTGGGTTTGTGACGGTTTTGGTGGCATTGCATTCTTATAAAAATCAGTAGTTCCGCTAATCTGAACTACATAATTTATTATGGCAAAAAATTTATTGATAGTAGAGTCGCCGGCAAAAGCGAAAACCATTGAGGCGATTCTTGGAAAAGATTTCGAAGTAAAAAGTTGCTATGGCCATATCCGCGATCTGGAAAAGAATGATATGGGCATCGATATCAATAACAATTTTACGCCTTCTTATATTATACCTGCTGATAAAGAAAAAGTGGTAAAGGAATTAAGAAGCCTTGCAAAAAAATCGGAAGAAGTGTGGCTGGCCTCGGATGAGGACCGCGAGGGTGAAAGCATCAGCTGGCATCTTGCGGAAGTTCTGAACCTGGATCCGGTTACTACAAAAAGAATTGTATTTCATGAGATCACTAAACCTGCCATAGAAAAAGCAGTTCAAAATCCCAGAACTATCAATATGGACCTGGTGAATGCACAACAAGCCCGCCGTGTTTTGGATAGAATTGTAGGTTTTGAATTAAGTCCTGTATTGTGGAAGAAAATTGGAATGCAAGGTGGCCTGAGTGCGGGACGTGTACAAAGTGTGGCCGTAAAACTTATTGCTGAAAAAGAAAGAGAGATCAATGGATTTAATGCTACTTCCAGTTTTAAAGTAGAAGCTGCACTTTCTGCAAAAGACATCACTAATAAAGAGGTTGTATTTAAAGCAGAAGGAAATAAATTCAATGAAGAAACCGAGGCACAGAAATTTTTAGAAAGCTGCATCGGTGCAAATTATACTGTAAAAGATATTCAGGTAAAACCGGGCAAGAGAACGCCTGCCGCTCCTTTCACCACTTCCACCTTACAACAGGAAGCCAGTAGAAAATTAGGATATGGTGTAAGTAAAACCATGTTGTTGGCACAGAAATTATATGAAAGTGGTAAAATCACTTACATGAGAACCGATAGTGTGAATCTGGGTGAAACAGCTATGAACGCTATCACCACCGAAATCACAAAATCATTTGGAGATAAATATTTACAGGTTAGAAAATATAAAAATAAAAACGAAAGTGCACAGGAAGCACACGAGGCTATCCGGCCTACTTACATGGAAAACCGTTCTGTAGATGATGCAGATCTTAATCGTTTGTATGAATTGATCTGGAAAAGAACAATCGCTTCACAGATGAGTGATGCTGTTCTTGAAAAAACAATTGCTAAAATCGGGATCAGTACCAATAATGCAGAATTAACTGCGAGTGGTGAAGTTTTAAAATTTGACGGATTTTTAAAAGTATATACAGAAAGTACAGATGATGAAGAAGAATTAAGTTTTGAACCAGGTGAAGAAGGAAGGTTACCTACATTAGTTGTTGGCCAGCAAACGGAATTAAAACAAATGGTGGCTGCAGAAAAATTTACAAGACCCGGTGCAAGATATACAGAAGCATCGCTGGTAAAAAAACTGGAGGAATTAGGCATTGGCCGACCAAGTACTTATGCTCCCACTATTTCTACCATCATCAAAAGAAATTATGTTGTTAAACGTGATAAGGATCCTATAAAAAGAGAAGTGCGTGCAATTACTTTAACAGCAGGTAAGATCACTAAAGAAACAACGTTAGAAAATACTGGTGCTGAAAAAAATAAATTGTTTCCAGGCCAAGGTCCGTTGGAAACAATTTATTTTTTTCAGCACCAGTA
>JBKJSZ010000332.1:0-3791 GCA_046593675.1 Ferruginibacter sp. | reverse complement strand
AATATAACAATCGCAGATTGGCAAATTTTTGCCATTCATCTCCCGGCATTTTGTAAATCATCGGGCTTTTTCCATGCACTACTTCATCATGGCTGATGGGTAACATAAATTTCTCATCATAAAAATACAGGATACTGAAAGTAAATTTATCCTGTTGATTAAGCCTTTCTTCCGGTAATAATTTAAAATAATCAAAAATGTCATGCATCCAGCCCATCATCCATTTCATTCCGAAACCAAATCCTTTTTTATTGATAGATTTCGTAATCCCTGGCCAGTCTGATGCTTCTTCTGCTATTATTTGAATTCCATTAAAATCTTTATATAAAACTTTGTTCATTTGCCTGAGAAATGAAATGGCTTCGAGATTTTCATTTCCACCTGATTCATTGGGTTCCCATTCACCTTCCTTACGAGAAAAATCAAGCCGGATAATAGAATTTACCGCATCAACACGCAAGCCGTCTGCATGATATTCCCTTAACCAAAAATGTGCACTGCTTATGAGAAATGAAATCACTTCTCCCCTTTTATAATTGAAAATATAACTGTTCCAGTCGGGATGAAAACCTTTCCGCATATCCGCATATTCATAAGTATGCGTTCCATCAAACCTATATAAACCATGAGCATCATTTGGAAAATGAGAAGGTACCCAATCTAAAATAACACCAATATTATTTTTGTGTAAGCAATCAATAAGGTATTTCAACTCATCCGGATTGCCGAAGCGGGATGTTGCTGCAAAAAAACCTGTATCCTGGTAACCCCAACTTCCGTCAAAAGGATGTTCCATCACCGGCATAAATTCTACATGCGTGAAGCCCATTCCTTTAATATAAGGTATCAGCTTTTCCGCTATCTGATAGTATGAATTATACAATTCTTCATTATTCTTTTCAGGACGCATCCAGCTTGCCAAGTGCATTTCATACACACTCCACGGTGATTGTAAGGAATTAAATTCCGCCCTTTTATGCAACCACTCTTCATCATTCCATTCATAACCGGAGCTGAATAAAACGGAAGCAGTAGCCGGTCTTAACTCCGCATATCGGGCAAAAGGATCAGCCTTATAATTTTCTGAATCTTCAAATCCTTTAATAAAATATTTGTAATTCATTCCGGTATTCAATCGTGGAATAAAACCTTCCCATATACCGGATTTATCAAGACGAACATAAAGAGGATGTAACTCTTTTTTCCATCCATTGAATTCTCCCACAACGGATACATATGTAGCATTTGGCGCCCAAACCGCAAAATAAAAACCCTGAACCTGCAAAACAGATATTTCACGGGAGCCAAAAAAATCATAGGCATTGGATAATGTTCCTTTATGAAAAGAACTTATTTCCTGCTCCCTGAACAACGAATAGTTCCACACATATTTTGAGGTATCTATAAAATTGCTTTCTTCGTATGCCATTTAAACTTTAATTATACCTAATGTAATAATCTTACCTTATATTAAAAGTATTAAAAGTTATTTTGTTCCGTATTTTAACCAAAGTTATCTGCATGAATAAGTTCATCCTGGTTTTAGCCATTGTGTTTGTTAACATAACTGCACATGCACAACAATATAGTGGAATTATCATTGAATCATCTTCAAAAACTCCTATAAAAAATGCGGTGGTGGCTTTATTGGAAACTACTGATTCTGTGTTGGTGAATTTTACAAGAACAGATGCCAATGGAAATTTTGTGATCAAAAATGTAATTCATAAAAAATATATACTCATGGTCATGCATCCCCTTTATGCTGATTATGTTGATAATATAAATGGAGAAAATGAAAAGATCGGAAAAATAACGCTGATCAGTAAAAGCAAATTATTGGAAGATATTATTCTAAAAAGCGGAAGTCCTATCCGCATAAAAGGCGATACAACCATTTACACGGCCGATAGTTTTAAAGTAAGTGCGAATGCTAATGTAGAAGAATTATTAAAAAAACTTCCCGGTATACAGGTTGACAGAAACGGAACGATAAAAGCCATGGGTGAAACCGTTCAGAAAGTTTTGGTGGATGGTGAAGAATTTTTTGGAGATGATCCCGGAATGGCCGTAAAAAATCTTCGTGCAGATGCTGTAAAAGAAGTTCAGGTATTTGATAAAAAAACAGATCAGGCCGTTTTTTCAGGAATCGATGACGGCAATACGCAGAAGACGATCAACTTAAAATTAAAAGATGATAAGAAACATGGTCATTTTGGTAAAGCCGATGTTGCAGGCGGATTACAAAATAAAATTGATGACCGTTATAATACCAACTTAATGTATAGCACCTTTAAAGGCAAAAGAAAATTATCTGCTTTTTTACTCTCTGGCAATACAGGTCAGGATGGATTAAGCTGGCAGGATAATGAAAAATTTGGTGGCACATCTGATGATTATTCTATGAACTTTGATGATTTATCCGGTGGTATGTATTCTTACCGAACGGGTGGTGGAGATGAGGAACCTCAGGTATTTACAGACAATGGCTTTATAAAAAACGTGAACGCAGGAGTACAATACAGTAACAAATGGAATAATCATTCTGTAAATTTTACCCCCAAATTCAACAGCCAGATATACAATAACAACAACTCAACTTTTACACAAACACAAATTGGCGATTCTGTTTTAAATGAAAACGCTAACAACATTACTTATGTTAACAGGTATAATGTAAAAAATAATATAGTGTATGATGGAAAAATTGACAGTGCAAACACACTAAAAATAACTTTAAAAGCTAATTTTTATAAAACGCAGTCTGAAGAAATAGGTAACTCCGCCACAGAAGGAAAATCAGCTTCTATCATAAACTCCAGCACCAATAATAAAATCCTGGATAACGAAAAAACAGCATTAGGTGCCAATATACTTTTCAAACATAAATTTAAAAAACAAAGAAGAACATTATCTGTTTCTGCTGATTGGAAAAATTTAGATACGGATGGCGAAAATTATTTGAAATCAACCAACAGAATTTTTGCCACAAGTGATATTCAACAGTTAAATCAGTTTACTACTTCCAATAAATCTACACAGAATTTTTCGGGAAAGGTTGTGTATACAGAGCCACTTTCAAAAAATTATTCCCTTGAGATCGGTCATGAAGTTTTATTTAATGGCGGTAAAAATAATCAACTCACCTATTCATATTCATCAACCACCGGAAAATATGATGTATTGGTAGATTCTCTGAGTAATGATTTTAATCAAACCATCTTATTGAACAAACCCTCTTTAAAAATTAATTACAGTACAAAAAAATACAAATTCAATTTCGGTTCAGGATTTGGTTTAACCCATTTTAATCTGGAGGATAAAACGCTTTCGAAAAATTATATCCGAAATTTTACAAACTTCTTCCCTTCTGCCAGTTTCAATTATGCTTATAAAACCAATAGTAACTTCAGAATTAATTATTCAGGAAGCACCTCTCAACCCAGTATCAATCAATTACAACCTTTACGAAACAACAACAATTTCTTTAATCAATATATTGGTAATCCAGATCTGAAACCATCATTCAGCAATAACTTTAATATTTCACACAATACTTATAACTTTTTAAAAGAACGATGGATGTATCAGGGTTTGAGTGTGAATCTGGTAAGCAACTCTATAACTAATAACAGAAGTATTGACAAAACAACCGGCAAGACCATCACTCAACCCATTAATACGAATGGCAACTTGAATATGAACTTTTGGGGTGGTGTAGGATTTAGTCTGAAAAAGCAAAAAATTCAGATGAATATCAACTCTAATCTAAGTTATTCAAAATTTGCGGA
>JBKJSZ010000140.1:0-2864 GCA_046593675.1 Ferruginibacter sp. | reverse complement strand
AAATTTTGAAAAACAAATCACAATTATTTATTTCAGGGCATTCGCACATTTTAAAAATAATATATGATGAAAAGCTTCAATGCCTGCATATGAATCCGGGTGCTGCCGGCAAACAGGGATGGCATAAAGTTCGAACACTTATCCGTTTTGTAATTGATGGAAAAGATATGAAAGACTGCGAGGTGATTGAACTGTAGTTTATTATGAATTTAAAATTTTGAATGATGAGTTTAAATTAAAAATGTAGAATGAAAAATTAAAAATGATAAAACGCCCTTATATTTCATTCAAAATATGTCTATAATCCTCCATTCTTAATTCCTAATTCTTAATTTATACAACTCATTTCCAATCTGCCATGAAAATATTGGTATCTCTCGTGCCTCCATTATTTCTATTACTGCAGAAAACGATTTTCTTTCCATCCGCACTAAACATAGGGAAAGCATCAAAGCCTTTATCACGTGAAATTTTTTCCAACCCAGTTCCATCCTTATTTATTAAGTACATATTAAATGGAAACCCTCTTTTGTATTCGTGGTTGCTACAAAAAATCAATTTACCATCAGGCGTAAAATTCGGAGCCCAGTTAGCCTGAGTAAAATTAGTGACGAGATGCTGATCAGATCCATCCGCATTGGCGATCCATAATTCCATATGTGTAGGCGCTACCAGATTTTCTTTTATCAGCGAAGAATATTCATTAATTTCTTCCGGCGTTTGTGGACGGGAAGCCCGCCATAAAATTTTGGTTCCATCTGCATTAAACCACGCTCCTCCATCATATCCCAATGTATGTGTGATCTGCTTTACATGCTTTCCATTTAAATCCATGGTGTACAGATCAAGGTCACCATTTCTCATAGATGTGAACACTATTTTATCACCTTTTGGTGAAATGGTTGCTTCCGCATCATAGCCCTTTGTTTTTGTAAGGCGCTTTATAATTTTTCCATTTGTATCTGCTTTAAAAATGTCAAAATCTTCGTACACAGCCCATATATATTTATTACCGTATTTAGAACGGTCTGGTATTGTCGGACAAGCTGTGTTTCCTACATGAGTGGAAGCATACAATAAGTGTTTACCGTCAGGATAAAAAAATGCACACGTCGTTCTTCCTGTACCGGTACTCACCAACTTTGGTTCAAATGGATCGGAAGGACCTGAAGGAATTTTTCCCATCCAGATCTGGTCACACAAAATATTTTCCTTTGAATTTGATTTCTGAAAGATCAGGTAACGACCATCGAAACTAAAATAAGCCTCTGCATTATCACCACCGAATGTTAACTGGCGAACGTTTTTAAAATGATTTTCACCCGGGAAATGAATGGTGTCATGTAATAAAGCTACTGCCGGAATAGTTGGAGGTAAAGGAGAAAAATATAAAATGAGTAAGGAGGCAATAATAATTTTCAGCATATAAATAAATATTTTACAAAGATATCTGCTTATCTATTCCACGATCCCACAAAATCCTCGCTAAATTTGACGTATGAAATTTTTTTTGTTACTATCTGTAATTATATTCTTCGCCTGCCAGGATGGACAAAAAAAACCAATTTTGAATGTAAATGTAAGCGAAGAAGATTCTTTACAGAAGTTGGTTAACCAATATCCCGATAGTACAATAATTCGTGAAGATTTTATACAGTTTTTCCGTGAACACGGAGAATATTCAAAAGCAATTTCACAAACCGATCAAGCGATCAGGAAAGACAGTCTGAATGACAGAATGTGGTATATAAAAGGAATTCTACAATCTGAAAATTCAGATACGGCAGCCGCTGTTTTATCATTAGAAAAAGCATTTTCCCTAAAGCCAAATGCCGATTATCTTTTAAAGCTTGCCAATTTATATGCGCTTACCAAAAACTTTAAAGCCATACAATTGGCAGATGCATTATCAAAATATGATATAGCCGCTGAAAAATTATTGTATATAAAAGGTTCATATTATCTGGCCATCAATGACAAAACAAAAGGCATTTATTTTATGGACCAGGCTTTACAAATCAATTTCACGTTTATGGAGGCTTACCGCGAAAAAGCCATTGCATTATACGATCAGCAGAAATATGCGTCAGCCTTGCAGGTTTTAAATAAAGCGGTTACATTGCAGAATAGTTTTGAGGAAGGATATTATTACATAGGATTGTGTCTTGAAAAACTTAACAGGAACGAAGAAGCGATAGAAGCATACCAGAAAGCATTGATGTACGATTCCGGATATGAAGAAGCAAAAATTGCATTACAAAGACTTGATAAAACTAAATAAATGATTATTGCTCCCTCTTTATTGTCGGCTGATTTTTTGCAATTACAACAGGATTGTAATATGCTGAATAAAAGTGAGGCCGATTGGTTTCACCTTGATATTATGGATGGAAGATTTGTTCCCAACATTTCTTTCGGGCCCATGATCGTAGATTTTATCAGGAAGACAACCACAAAAATATGCGACGTCCATCTAATGATCGAGGAACCTGAACGCTATGCCGAAGCTTTCAAAAAAGCAGGCGCAGATAATCTGACTGTACATATTGAAGCCTGTACTCATCTTCACAGAAATATTCAGCAAATCAAAAGCCTTGGGATGAAAGCAGGTGTTGCCATCAATCCGCATACACCTGTTCATTTACTGGAAGCTATCATTAGCGATATTGACCTGGTTTGTATGATGAGTGTGAATCCCGGATTTGGAGGACAAACATTTATACCAAGAACGATAGATAAAATAAAAACTTTGCGAGCAATGATAGAAAAATCCGGCGCAAATGTTTTAATTGAAATTGATGGTGGCGTTTCTCTTTCCAATGCAGCAGAAATTATTGCAGCAGGTGCTGATGTGCTGGTCGCAG
>JBKJSZ010000068.1:0-7145 GCA_046593675.1 Ferruginibacter sp. | reverse complement strand
AAGATTTGTAAACAATTTAAAAGTAAACCGAAACCTGTTGCAACAAGCCAATGAAACATCCGATGGGCAACATCCATTTGCTGTTATCCTTAGCTGCATTGATTCCCGAACCTCTGCAGAATTGATATTTGATCAGGGTTTGGGTGATGTATTCAGTGTTCGTATTGCCGGAAATATTATTAATGAAGATATTTTAGGAAGTATGGAGTTTGGTTGTAAAGTAGCGGGAGCTAAAATTATAGTTGTACTGGGACATACAAAATGTGGTGCTGTAAAAGGTGCCTGCGATCATGTAGAAATGGGAAACCTCACAGCCTTGCTAACTAAAATACGGCCTGCAGTGGAAGATGAAAATACCGTAATGGAAAATCGCAATTCGGGCAATGCTGAATTTGTAGAAAAAGTTTCCTCCATTAATGTAAAAAGAACGGTTCATGCTATTATGGAACGCAGTACCATTTTAAAAGAAATGATTCAAGCCGGAGAAATTGGAATTGTTGGGGGTATACATGATATTAATACTGGTGAAGTAACTTTTTATTCCGACACTTTAATTATAAATAATCCAAAATAAACCATCCCCGGCTAAAAAAGAATCTTTCTGTTTTTTTAATTGCTATGCAAATATTCAGGTATCAATTTAAGTTCATTTATATTTATACCCAATCAAAATCAATTTTAAAATGAAACTAAAATTTATCATACTGATCATACTTGTAATAACAAGCATTAAAGAAGTTTCTGCCCAGAAACAAAAAAATAAAAAAAAGTCTGATGTAAAAATTGAGACAGTGGTTATTGATTCTGTAAAATGGAGAGCTGAACATTATATAATTAACAGGGATTCGGCTTATGCAGATCCACGGGTGGGTTTAAAAAAATTAATGGGTGGCAATAAAAGATTTATTGAGGGCAAAACAATCAGGCCACGACAGGACACAACAATGATTAAAAAATTAGAAACAGGGCAAACGCCTTTTGCTGTAATTATTGCTTGTTCCGATTCCAGGGTGCCGAACGAAATGATTTTTGATCAGGGCTTTGGAGATTTATTTATTATCCGTACCGCAGGGCAGGTGTCTGCCGAAGCATCTTTTGGTAGCATAGAATTTGCTGTGCTTAAGTTAAAATCTAAATTGATTGTTGTTTTAGGACATACAGAATGTGGGGCGGTTGCTGCTGCCGTTGACATGCCCGAAAATCCGCCGGGACATATAGTGGCCCTTATCAATGCCATTAAACCAGCTGTATCAAAATCATCTCACATGATGGGAGACCCGGTAAATAATGCGGTTCGACAAAATGTATTGGAGCAGGTTAACGAACTCCGAGAATTAGAACCGGTTTTGAGCCGAAAATTTTTTAATGGTGAAATTTTAATTGTAGGTGCCGTGTATGACATTCATACAGGGAAAGTAGAATTTTTACCGGAAACCCTTTTAAATCTTCCTCAACAAAAAAAATGCAGCAAAAGCATTAATAAAGTGGTCCATCCACAATGAAAAATTCATAATCATTCAATTAATTTTTTAAATAGTTTAAAAAATTTATTAGAGTAGTAACAGTTTTTTATTGACTTTACATCAGACAAATTTCCACTAGAAAATAATTCAACAAATTGAAAATAAAATTCCTGTTAACGATAATTTGTTTTTGTGATATAACTTCCTATGCTCAAAATACCCGCATAAACGATAAGAATAACATAGGATGGTACGCTTTCAACGGCACATTCAATGTAAATAAAAAATGGAGCATTTTTACGGAATACCATTGGAGGAGAGATCATATTATTACCAAATGGCAACAAAGTATCTTACGGACCGGCATCAATTTTAAAGTAAATAAAAAAATATTGCTAAGAGCAGGTTATGCCTGGATAGAAACATATAATTATGGCGATGTTCCTATAAATAGTTTTGGAAAACAATTTACAGAACACAGGGCTTATCAAATGGTTACCTTACTCGATAAAATAAGCAAGGTTGACTTAAGCCATCGTTTCATGCTGGAACAAAGATGGATAGGACGCTATTCCAATGCATTTTTGACTAAGGAAGATGAACATGTATTTGTAAACCGTTTACGTTATATGTACCGTATGCAAATTCCACTACATGGAAATGCTGTTGATGATAAAACGCTTTACGCAGCTATTTACGATGAAATATTTTTAGGCTTTGGAAAAAATGTAAATGAAAATATTTTTGATCAAAACAGATTGGGGATTTTATTAGGATATCAATTTTCTTCGCATTTGCGGGTAGAAGGCGGCTTTTTAAATCAGATTGTTCAGCTTTCACGTGAAGTAGGTGGAAAAAATGTTTTTCAATACAACAATGGATTAATTTTTTCAATAATTGTTAATGCAGACTTATACAAAAATGCCGGTAAATAATATGCAACTTGAAATGTGAACTTCTATTTATTTTAACTTCCTATAGTTCATAGCCGTAATACTGTTCTTTTAAAATGATACAGCTTAGATAAAATATTTAATAAATTTATTGAATTGTAAAGATCATTATTGTTATGGCTCTTTTCCATTTTTAAAATTTTTAAAAATGGAGATTAAAAATTGTTTATAACTCCAATACGCAGCAGTTGAAATAAAAAAATACATGAGAGTTGTAAAAATATTTGCAAAGAAAATGCATTTATTATTTCTTGATCATTTTATACATTCATCCAGATAAAACAAATGTATTTTAATAGGGTAGCATAGGAGAGACCTTATAGACACATTGTAGAAAGCATGGAGCGGGCATGGAGTAACATTGTAGAAAAATTGTAGCAAGCTCATAGCAGAAACGGCGAAATATATCTTTACCAAAAAAACTTAAAAGTGGACGCAAGTTACATTTTTATGATGACTGAAGTATTCGTGTACTCATTGCGGCAATCGGAATGCATGTTTAATAGCATTGTCGTAATAAGATCCTTTTTATGTTTGGATAATTTATTTGGAGTTGCGTATATTTAATAGTTAGTGGCAATGCGATGACCAGTCTAATAACATATATGTCTCTTGTGAAACCTAAAAACGGATATAAATGATAATAATAATTCCAATTATTGCATATTTTACTATTGCAGTAGGATTGGTGTTTTTTTCAAACACATTATTAAAAAACAAAGGTGTCGAAAAAATAAAAAAAAATCGTAGATGGATAATAATTTTCTCTTTATTTCTTTTTCCAATTTTAGGTTTTCTATATTTTTCATTTTTATTTGGGATTGCTCTCAATGACCATTATGACGTAAAAAAAGGAACTTTCTTATGGTATGCTACAATGGATAATAAAACAATAAAAGAATTCCCTCTCATTGAACCTTTTGGAAAAGTTACATATAATAGTATCGGTGGTGACGGACCTAATATTGGAACAGGTTGGGGTATTGAATTTACAAGTAAGAAAGACAGTAAAGATTTAGTTACCTCTATTCTTTTATATCTGAAAAAAGAAGGTTTTGAAACAAATGAGGTTGACGAAACACAGTATTATTGGGCAGGAAAGTATAAACGAAATGAAAAAAACAACCTATTTTCCGGATATAACAAAAAGGGGGAAAGTTTGGATTTATTACTTCAAAGATTAGAAAACAGTATGACACGAATTATATGTACAATTGTATATTAAAAGAAACGAAAACTGAATAAAACAATCACTGTTGCGCAATTATGGAATTTGAAGGTGTTTAAGCTGTTATATTCTAATTACTTTTAGTCGATTGATGAGACAGTGGTAATTCTTTTTCCCACTACTGTGTAAGCCCAGAGTGTAGGGGCACTGGTACAAAAAATTGCCTTTAATAAAAAAATATGCAAAAAAATACTCTATTTAATATTATAGTCTTCTTTTCATGTATATGTTTAACTTCTTTTATTGTTAAACCTAAACCTCACTTAATTGTAGGCAATTGGGAGTTGTTTGAAAACCAATCAAAACAATTATTATTTTTTAAAGATGGAGAAGAATTTTCAATCGCTAGAGTTACTTTTAGCAGCGATGAAATCGCTTCTAGTTTTTATTTAATAAAAGATGGAAAAAAAGTTGAGGAAAATCTGACTTTAGGATTCAAAATTTATGAACCCTTTGACCACTTCAAAACTCCAGTCCTACTTTTAAAGAACCTATGTGATGGTAAATCTCGAGTTGTTTTTTCAATACTAACATTGGATAAGGGATTCTTGAAACTTAAATTTGAAAAGGAATTTTCTTCAGAAAATATTACTATAAAGAATGAAGTTCTGAATTTTGAAAGAACTGCAGGACCACCTGAAAATATGCCTGATTTTCCAAACGCAATTAAATTCAAAATTGATGTTGAAACAAACAAAAATCACTAAAGCACTGCCACTAACAAAAGTATTGCTGCAATTGGGGCTGGACAGAAGAACAATCATCAGCAGTGTGTATTGTGCTTCATATCGGGCAGACGAATATCTATTTAGCTTTTTGTTGTTATCTTCATCTTCATTTTTTCAATCGTCATCGGTTCCGGGCTGACGGAATACTAATTCCCGTACTTCGGCAAGCCTTGGCCGTTAGCGGTAATTGTAAAACGACACCCTATAATTATGAACAGAATATGAAAGAATTTAAAACTGTAAATATTATTGGCGGTGGAATTGCAGGTTTGACAACGGCTTTGGCTTTGCAGACAAATGGAATTTGCTACAACTTGTTTGAACAAAATGCTCAAATAACATACGAAAATGTAGGATTGGGAATAAGCAATAATCTTTTTCACATTCTTGAAGAGTGGAACATTTTAGAAGAGGTAAAACAAATTGGAACGGAAATATGCCACTTCCATTTTGTGGATAAACAGGTAAAGAATATCAAGTCTTTCAAATTGCAAAGACCAGCCTTATCAATAAAAAGGCGACAATTTTACGAACTATTGTTCAAGCATTTGGACAAAGAAAATGTACATTTAAGTAGCAAAAAATCAGTAAAGGATTTTCCTGAAAATGACCTTGTAATATCTGCAGACGGTATAAATTCAAAAACCCGACAAGAAATTTACCCCAACCTTAAACTTCGAGATTCCAACCAAATTCTTTTTCGTGGAATCAGTGAAATCGAACTCGATGGGAAATTCAAAAATACTTATCACGACTTTGTTGGACAAAATTTAAGATTTGCCATAATACATTCAGGACAAAATTTTTATAGTTGGTACATCATCAAAGAGAAAAATGATACTGAAAAAACATCTCTCGACAAGGCTGTTTTAAAGTCATATTTTAGAGGCTATAATCCAATCGTAGGACAAGTTATAGACAAATCAGAAAATGTTTATTCAGCAGAACTTTTGGACATAAACCCGAAGAATCGCAAAAATTTAAAATGGTTTAGAAAAAACACTTTGCTCATTGGGGACGCAATCCACCCAACGACACCAAATATGGCAAATGGGGCTTGTTTGGCAATGGAAGACTCTTACCTTTTGGCAGGTTTGCTTGGCAACAACGATTTGTCTTTAACACAAGTTTTTGAGGTTTTTCAGAAAAGTAGGGAAAAAAAAATTGACCCAGTAGTTTTTCAATCTTGGTGGTTTGGCAAATTACTGCACCAAAAAAATAATACGATTGACCAAATTGTAAAAATAGGAATGGGCTTGACACCCAAGCTTTTGTTCGATAACATTTATTCAAGGGTTTTGGTTGAGACGAGAATTGGAAAGCAGACAAACAACTACCGCTAACAAGGGTATTGGCGCAACTTCGGGCGGACGGAAGTATTCTCAGCATTTTTTTGTCTTGTCCTGAAATAGGTTGACACAAATCAACCAAAATGGATATCAAAAAAGAAGCTGTACGAGAGTATTTAGAAGATGGAATATCCTACCGGGCACTTTCAAAAAAGTATGGCGTAAGCCGTTCTACCATCAACAAATGGGTGCTAGTACACCAAGGTGTTTTTGACTTACCCAGGAGTCATAAACAGATTTCTTACGATCTTCAACAAAAAACTTTGGGTAAAAAATCTAAACAGGCAGTAAAGCCAGATCAGAGCGATCTGGAAAAAAAGATTGAAGTGCTGGAGAAGCAACTGGAATGGGAAAAGCTTCGCAGCCTGGCACTCGATACTATGATTACAGTAGCCGAAAGGGAACTTCAAATTGATATCAGAAAAAAGCCTGGCACCAAACAACCCGGGAGTTAAAACAGGGCAACGATGCAATTTGTCTGCAATCGCTTTGCCGGTTGTTTGGTTATTCAAGACAAGCTTTTTACAAACAGCAAAGGGTACAGTTTACCACCCTTAGCAAAACCAAACTAATTATTGAGCAGGTATTACACATCCGCAAGCAACAGCCAAGATGTGGTGGCCGTAAACTTTTAGTGATGCTGCAACCTTTTCTCAAAGAGAGAAATATTGTAATAGGCCGGGATGCATTTTTTAACCTACTGGCAAAAAATAAACTGCTGGTGCGCAATAAAAAACGCAGTGTTCATACGACGAACAGTAAACACTTCTTTTACCGATATCCCAACCTGGTAAAGGCTTTTACGCCATTGCATGCCCATGAGCTATGGGTTGCGGACATAACCTACATTCCCTTAAAAGATAACCGGTTTGCGTACCTGTATCTACTAACGGATGCCTATAGTCGAAAAATTGTAGGCTTTCATGTAAGTGACAATATGAGAGTAGGAAGTGCAGTAGTTGCGCTGCAAAAAGCACTGGATCAAAAACCTTTGGATGCCATTGTGATACATCATAGTGACCGGGGCATGCAATACTGCAGCAATGAATATGTTAAACTGCTTAAAGAACATCATGCGCAGATAAGCATGACTGAAAACGGGGATCCTTATGAAAATGCAATGGCAGAAAGAGTAAATGGTATTTTAAAAACAGAACTGATTGCCGAAAGTTATACAGACGCAACAGAAGCGATGCAGCATATTACAAGAAGTATAACCATCTATAATTATAGAAGAGTGCACAGCAGTATTAATTATCAGATACCACACCATGCACACATACAAAAGGGGCCTCAAATAAAACGATGGAAGAATTATTATAAACCCAGACAACAAAAAAGAGATGAACAACTGGAAGAATATAACAGGCCAGCGCAACAAAAAAACCTGTAGCTGTGAGGCCATCGTTTTTTTTGCCCTGCGC
>JBKJSZ010000152.1:0-9486 GCA_046593675.1 Ferruginibacter sp. | reverse complement strand
GTACTTACGGACTTAAGTCTGTATAATGCAGAAATGCTTCTTTTTCAAATCCTACGTCAATAAACGCAGCATTAAGTCCGGGGATAAGTTTTTTTACTTTTCCCAGGTATAAGTCGCCTACAGCAAAACTTGCATCCGTTTTTTCACTATGCAGTTCTACCAGTTTCTTATCTTCTAACAGGGCTATTTCCACGCCCTGAAGGGCAGCATTAATAATAAGCTCCTTGGTCAAGCGTAATTTTTTAGTGAGACCTTACCTCATGGATGTTATTAGCATAAAGACATACAATAGCTCCTGATTACATTAGTTATTGTATGCAGCTTATATAGCCGGACTGGGAACCCGGCACCGATAAAAAGAATTACTTCTTTTTATGACGGTTTTTTCTTAAACGTTTTTTACGCTTGTGTGTAGCAATTTTATGACGTTTTCTCTTTTTACCACAAGGCATACCTAAGTCTTTTTTATTTGAAAAATATATTTAATTAATTCTATCTTATTGTTTTAATCCTTTCATCCACTTCTTTCGAATAATGCGGATCATTCACCATTTTCTTTGTTACATCATACCATTTAACTGCTTCGGTTTTGTTTCCAAGTGCAGCATAAGTATCGGCCAGATATGCTATAGCTTCCACATTATTTGGCTCTCTTTCCACCACTTTTTTAAACCGGTCCAATGCTTTTTCATATTGTCCCGATACCAATCCTCCCACACCTAACACCAGTTGCGCTTTCATATTGTTAGAATCTTTTCTTACCACAACCAGCAACTGCTGTATGCCTTTCATAGTAGCCTGGGCACCACCGCTTCTTCCTCTGCCAAAAACATAAGCACTTCCCAAACCTATTTTCAAATCATCATTATCGGGATTAAGCTTTAATGCCTGTTCAAAAAGTGAAATTGCCTGTGCACTTTCCCATTCTAATTTGGCAGGATCCTGCTCCGCTCTCAAGCCCTCTAATAATAATTGGGCTGCGAAGGTGAGGCTTTTTTCTGAATTATCCAACTTAGTTGCTTCCGTAATATAATAAGCGTAAGGTTCAAAGGATTTTACGCTGTCTTTCCAGAAAGCTGCGATGGATTGGTAGGCTTTAATTTGCTGGGCAGCCACATCGCCTCTTTTAACGGAATTTTCCAGTCCGCTTAAGTATATCGTTTGGGAGGGAGATAATTTTTTTTTCTTCTGGCTGATGAAAGTTAAAATATTAAAGCCGGCTGAATTTGGTTTTGTTTTTACCGGTTTTTTGGGTTCTGATGTTCTGCCGAAGAGGAATAAAAGGCAAACCAGCAGCAAACCCGATCCAGAAAGTATGAGAGGTTTATTCACTTAAAAAATTGAAGCGCAAAGGTAATGCTTAGTCTTCTTCTTTTAATTCTGGAGCTTCCTTGATTTTTGTAGAGGATTTAATTTCCAGCACAAATTCTTTTGCAGGTTTAAAAGCAGGTATAAAATGCTCCGGAATAGATACCGCTACATTCTTTTTTATATTTCGGCCGATCTTTGCAGCTCTTTTTTTAATTATGAAACTCCCAAAACCCCGAACATATATATTTTCACCCTCTGCAAGGTTCTGTTTGATTTCTTTAAACATAGTTTCCAAAGTAACTAAAACATCTACTTTTGGAATACCGGTTTTTTCTGAGATTTTGTTTATTAGATCTGCCTTTCTCATAAATTATAATATTAAAGAAAATTAATGTTTTTAGATGATTGAGCCAAATAACTAAATGATAATCAGTTGCTTTAAAAATACAAATTACCTGTAATTGTTTATATAAAATCATGCCATTGATGTGGAAGTAATTGAAAAACAGTGTAGTGAATGGAAAAAAAAAGGAAAAACAAGTTTGTGAAAGCGATTTTATTATGGAATTCATCCACAAATAAGCGTAAAATGCCTTGGAAAGGGGAAAAAAATCCTTACAGGATCTGGTTGAGTGAAATTATCCTTCAACAAACCAGGGTAGAACAAGGATTAGCTTACTATCTAAACTTTATAAAAAATTATCCAACTGTAGAAAAACTTGCTCAAGCTTCTGATAATGATGTATTTAAACATTGGGAAGGCTTGGGTTATTATAGCCGTTGCCGGAATTTATTAATCAGTGCAAGATATATTGTAAACGAACTAGATGGAAAATTTCCCGATAATTATCATTCCATCCTTCGTTTAAAAGGCGTTGGAACCTACACGGCTGCTGCCATTGCTTCCTTTGCTTTTAATGAACCCAAAGCGGTGGTGGATGGAAATGTTTACAGATTGCTGAGCCGGTATTTTAATATTGATATACCGATTGATACTAACACAGGTAAGAAATATTTTGCAACATTAGCAGAAGAATTGTTACCTGTTGCTGAACCGGGAATGTATAACCAGGCCATTATGGATTTTGGTGCTACCGTTTGTAAACCTAAACCCAGTTGCGGGATTTGTCCATTTAACAACACCTGCATGGCTTTTAATGAGGGTATTCAACATCTACTTCCGGTAAAAAATAAAAAACTCACCAGGATCACCAGGTATTTTCAATTTATTATACTATCAACAGAAAATTCAATACTGGTAAACAAAAGAACTGAAAAAGATATATGGCATGGATTGCACCAGTTCCTTCAAACAGAATCAAATGAACAGCAATCGGTTGATGAGTTTCTAAACTCTGAACATTTTAAAAAATTCTCATTGGGTAAATACCATGTGTTGCAAACATCCTACGGAAAACAACAACTAACCCATCAAACCATACAGGCGCTATTCATACATTTACGCGTTAAAAAACTACCCAAGATTAAAGATCATCAGCAAATTAATTTTGATGAAATATCTAAACTTGCCTTTCCACGTTTGCTTCAGGAGCAGTTGGCATTTCTTCACATTAACCGGTGAAAAAATATCATCAGATAAAAAACCGTTCTGAAATAATAATTAATATCCGGTTGATTTAAACAAATACTTTCAGTAAAATCCTCTACTGCTTTGGTTTAGATTTTTAGTATCTTTAAATACACGGTATCGAATCATCAAAAGAAACAATTATGAGAGGCGTTAACAGGGTGATGCTGATAGGAAATTTAGGAAAGGATCCGGACATACAATTTCTGGAAGGAAATATAGCGGTAGCAAAATTTTCTCTCGCTACAACAGAGACTTATAAAGACCGAAGTGGAAAACTGATTTCTCAAACAGAATGGCATACGGTAGTTTTGTGGCGCGGGCTGGCAGAACTGGCACAAAAATATCTTCATCGCGGTAGCCTTGTTTATATTGAAGGCAGACTGAAAACCCGTAGTTGGGAAGATAAAGAAGGTAATAAAAAATTTGCAACAGAAATCGTGGGTGATAATCTGATTATGCTCGACAAAAGGAATGAAGGCGGACACGGTACAGGCCTCGATCCAAATGAACCGCATACAGAATTACCACCGCATGAAGATGATTCCGCAAATGAAAAATTGCCTTTTTAAAAACTGCATACAGCAGATTGTTAATTAAAAATATTTGTGTGGATTATCATTCGGTTATTAATTTCAGGGTTGTACAAATGTTAACTATAACCCCGGGAGCAACAACGGTGTTATTTTTTATTGCGATCATTCTTTTTATCATCTCTTTTTTAGTAGCCGGAAGTGAAGTTGCCTTTTTTTCACTTTCAAATAAAGACATCAATGTTTTAAAAACCAAAAGGCAGCCCTCTTTCAGAAGAATTGTTCATTTGCTGGAGCATCCAAAAACACTACTCGCCGGGATGCTGATCACCAATAGTTTTGTGAATATCGGAATCATCCTGGTCTCCAATATTTTATTTGATACCTTTTTACCACACGATTTTTCATTCTGGCCGCAGTTTATCATCAAAGTAGTTAGCGTCACTTTTTTTCTGATTCTTTTTGCAGAAGTACTTCCTAAAGTATGGGCCACACATCACAGAGTTTGGTTTGCCTCTACTTCTTCATTAATGATAGAAGTTTTCAATAGTGTTTTTTACAGACTAAGCAGGAGAATGGTGAAATTAAGTGACCGTATCGAAAGGAAAATGTCACCTGAAAATAATAAATTGGATCACAGCCATATTGATGATGCCATTGATCTTTTACCGGAACATGAAGCAACCATTGAAGAAAAACAAATCTTAAAAGGAATTCGGAAATTTGGTGGCACCTCTGTAAAACAAATCATGCGTACCCGCATGGATGTAAGCGGAATGGAAATGGAAACTTCGTTTGCAGAAGTAGTAAAACGTATTGAAGATTTACATTACTCACGCATTCCGGTTTTTAAAAATAACCTTGATGAAATTATTGGCATGCTGCATACCAAAGATGTATTGCCGCATTTATCCGAATCAGATGATTATAACTGGCAGGGTTTATTACGACAACCTTATTTTGTACATGAACAAAAATTGATTGAAGACCTGTTACAGGAATTCAGGCATAAAAGAATTCACTTTGCAGTAGTAGTAGATGAATTTGGAGGAACGTCAGGTATTGTTTCACTGGAAGATATTATGGAGGAAGTGATAGGAGAAATTGAAGACGAATTTGATGATGAACAAAGCGTGAACAAAAAAATTGATGAGTATAATTATATTTTCGAAGGAAAAACAATGATCAATGATGCCTGCAAAGCCATGAAATTATCGTTTGATACTTTCGAATCTGTAAGAGGCGACAGCGATTCGCTTGCAGGTTTGGTATTGGAAATTGCAGGAGAATTTCCGGAAATCAATTCAAATGTGGAAGCAGGAGATTTTACATTTATTCCTTTGGAGATAACCAGGAACAGAATTGATAAAGTAAAAGTTATTATTAAAAAATCTCAGGAAGAAGAGGCTTAAAAAAATATCGTGCGACAAATTATTTCCATTGTTCTTTTGTTCCTGTTCATAGTTGGTTGCAATTCAACTTATACTTCTAAGAAAAAAGGATATTTTAAAATTCCACTGCCGGAACATGCGTACCAAAAATTTGAAAGGGCCGGATTTCCCTATTCATTTGAATATCCGGTGTATGCGAACATCATTCAGGATAGCACTTATTTCGACAGTACTCCTGAAAACCCGTATTGGATTAACATTGATTTCCCGGAATATGAAGCCAGAATTTTTTTAAGCTATAAAATTATCGGCGGAAGAGCCATGTATAAAACTAAACAGGTTGATGGAATGTATAAAGATTCTGTTGGAATTAATCAATTCGATAAAATGGTAAATGATGCATTTAATCTTACCAATAAAAATGATGCAGTAGCATCTTCAATTAAAGACAGTCTGATCAGAACTCCGAATAATATCTACGGTGTTTATTTTAAAGTGGGGGGAAATGCTGCAACAGCCCGCCAGTTTTTTTTAAGCGACAGCACCACAAACTTTATACGGGGCGCTTTGTATTTTGGTGCTACGCCTAATGCCGATTCTATAAAACCGGTGCAGGATTTTCTTACGAAAGATATTCATCATATAATCAATACTTTTCGCTGGAAAAAGATCGGGTGATTAACTCTTTATTCTTTTGATTTACATTTATTTACCTGTTTCAGTCGTACTTTTGAAGCCATGATAGCAATAGGTAATGTATTGGTGAGCGATGAAATTGTAAAAAAGCAATTTGTATGCGATCTTACCAAATGCAAAGGCGCTTGTTGTGTGGATGGAGATGCCGGCGCTCCTCTTCATAAAAAAGAATTGAAGAAGATTGATGAAGTTTATGATGCGGTGGTTCCCTATTTATCAAAAACCAGTGTACAGGAAATAAATAAACAGGGACGATATGTGTACGATAAAGAATTTGGTTGGGTAACTCCTACCATCAACAATGCCATATGTGTGTATGGAATTACGGATGCAACTGGAATTGTAAAATGCGCGATTGAACAGGCATACAGAGATGGAAAAGTAACATGGAAAAAACCAGTGAGTTGTCATTTATTTCCGGTTACAGTAACACCCAGCGTTGATGGTGTAACGGAATATGCAAATTATGAACCTCGGGAAGATAACTGTAAAGCTGCCTGTTCACTGGGTAAAAAACTGAAAGTTCCTGTGTACGAATTTTTGAAAGAACCGCTTATCCGTAAATTCGGAAAACCTTTTTATGAAGCACTTGATGCTACTGCCAAACATTTAGACCAAACTGCTTAACTAATGAAATACTTTTTTATTTTAATAGTACTATCTTTTTCACTGTTATCATGTTCTGTTAACAAAGCAAAAATTGATAACAGTTTAGAAAAATATTTCAAAGCAAATAATGTAGAAGGATGTTTTACCATGCTACGGAATACCGATGGTGAGATCACTGTGTATAATATGGCTTTGGATACACAACGTTTTCAGCCATCATCTACCTTTAACATGTTCAGTTCATTGGTTGGTTTACAAACCGGAAGAATTACCGGGGACGATATGGTTATTCGCTGGGATGGTAAAAAAAGACAGAATAACTGGAACAGGAATTTTGATCTGAAAGCTGCTTTTAAACAAAATGCCACACCTTATTTTCAGGAAATTTCCCGCAGGATTGGAAAAGATACCATGCTGCAATGGATGGATTCTCTCAGTTATGGCAATAAAACCATTTCTGCATCTACAGATTCTTTCTGGATGGATAATTCTTTGAAAATATCGCCTGATGAACAATTAGGATTTCTTAAAAAATTATATTTTGATCAGTTGCCTTTTAGAAAAAGTGTCATGCAATCTGTTCGGGATGCTATGGTACAAATTGATAATACAGCCTATAAACTTTCCTATATAAGTGCTAGCGGATACGATGCCAAAAATTTGCCAATAGGCTGGGTGACCGGCTGGATTGAGGAAAATCGTCATGTTTATTTTTTTGTCACTTTGGTGAAGTCGGAAAGGCTAAGAGATCTCAGCGCCATGCAGTTGAATATCACAAAAGATATTCTTAAACAATACGGTTTTTTTGAAGGTAAAAAGTAGTTCTTTCATTCGGATGTATTTTAAATGGTACAATTACAATAGCCTTAACGGATTGTAATAGGATATAAGAACTTCCTACTCTTGTACGGCTTGGTTATTGTTAAGCGTTAATTATGTTTTCATTTCAATATGTATATTTCTTCTGGATAGGTGCACTCATTCCGGTATTTCTGTTGATTTATTTATGGAGTTTGCACCGGAAAAAAAGTATTGCGAA
Source organism: Ferruginibacter sp. (assembly GCA_046593675.1). Taxonomy (GTDB): domain Bacteria; phylum Bacteroidota; class Bacteroidia; order Chitinophagales; family Chitinophagaceae; genus Ferruginibacter. Next base: position 2,319 of record JBKJSZ010000152.1, on the reverse strand, counting down.
AAAGTTAGGTGATGAAAGGTTGGTTAATATTTTGACTGCCAACTTTAGTAAATCAAAATTCAATTTTAAATTTTTATTATTAATTATAGCCTTTATTGCAGGCATAATTACTGTCGCTAATTTCAGAAGTAAGGATTCCGGAACCATGACCAAAAGAAATGGTATTGATGTAATGTTTGCTTTAGATGTTAGTAAGAGTATGCTGGCGCAGGATATTTCTCCATCAAGATTAGAAAGATCTAAACAACTGATAGGAAAAATTATTGATCGTTTACAAAATGACCGTGTAGGTATTGTAGTATTTGCGGGTAAAGCCTATTTACAAATGCCTTTATCTGCAGATCATAATTCCGCAAAATTATTTTTATCATCTGCTTCTGCCAACATGATTCCAACACAGGGAACAGTTATTGGAGATGCATTAAAAATGTGTAATCTTTCTTTCAATGAAAAACAAACGAAATATAAAGCGATTGTGCTGATCAGCGATGGTGAAGACCACGATGAAAATGCCATCACACAAGCAGAGGAATTAGCAAAAACCGGCGTGGTAATTCATACAGTTGGAATGGGTTCACCACAAGGTTCTACAATTCCAGATGCATTAACCGGTTCATTTAAAACGGATCAGAATGGGAATGTTGTTTATACTAAATTAAATGAAACGGAATTAATGGATATTGCTGAAAAAGCAAATGGATCTTATCAGTTGTATACGTCTACAGAACCCGTAGTTTCAAAAGTTATTTCAGAATTAAATGCTATTGAAAAACGAGAGATCTCTGATGATTCACAAAATCATTATTCAAGCTATTACCAGATATTTATCATGCTGATGTTATTGTTACTCGTTTTGGAAATGTTTGTTTCTGAAAGAAAAAAAATATTCAAAAAATTAAAACCGGTTGTTGCGGCATTGTTGTTTTTAATTCCTTTTTCAACTTTTGCACAAAGCGAAGAAGAATTTATTCAGAAAGGCAACGAAGCCTATTCACGGAAGCAATATGATACTGCTATCGCTTTATACAAAAGAGCAGCTGCCATAAAAAAAGATCCAACGGCAGCGGAATACAATTTAGGGAATGCTTTATATAAATCAGGAGCGGTAGATGAATCCATAAATACATACGATCGGGTTCTGAAAATTTCCGGAAATAAAATGGAGCAATCTGCTGTTCATTATAATAAAGGTGTGGTATATCAAAATAATAAAAAATTAGAAGAATGTATTGCTGCGTATAAAAATGCTTTGCGCATCAATCCGGAAGATGAAGATGCACGAATAAATCTGCAGAGAGCCTTACAACAAAAAAAACAGGAACAACAAAATAAAAATAAATCTCCGGAAAAACAGGATCAAAAAAAACAGCCTTCAAAAATTTCTCAGAAAGAAGCCGAACAGAAATTGCAGGCTTTGTTGCAACAAGAAAAAAACCTGCACGATAAACTTAAAAAATCGAGTTCTTCCTCTTCCAGTAAGCCAGAGAAGGACTGGTAGACCTCAAAGCCAAATCGTATCTTTGCGAACAAATTGATCATTTCGCAGTTATTGAATGTTATGCAATTGTATTGTGAATCTTTACGACATTATCATCGCCTGAAAACCCTCCCGGTTAAAGTAGGTAAATTAATTATTGGAGACGATCAGCCTATTCGCGTACAAACCATGACAACCACGGACACGATGGACACAGAAGCCACTGTAGCCCAGACAATCCGATGCATGGAAGCGGGATCAGAACTTGTACGAATTACGGCGCCTTCAAAAAATGAAGCGGAAAATCTTAGAAATATTTCAACTTTTTTAAAAGAGAAAGGATACGATGTTCCTTTGGTAGCGGATATTCATTTTACGCCAAATGCTGCAGAAATTGCTGCAAAAATTATTGAAAAAGTTAGAGTCAATCCAGGTAATTATGTAGATAAGAAAAAATTTGAACAGATTGAATATTCTGATGAAGAATATGCAGAAGAAATAGAAAGGATCAGGGAAAGATTTACCCCACTGGTAAGAATTTGTAAAGAATACGGAACGGCCATGCGTATCGGTACAAATCATGGAAGCCTTAGCGACCGTATCATGAGCCGTTATGGCGATACCGCCAAAGGAATGGTGGAAAGTGCGATGGAATTTTTGCGTATTGCAAGAAGTGAATCCTATCACAACATTGTACTGAGCATGAAGAGCAGTAACCCGTTGGTTATGGTTCAGGCATATCGTTTATTGATACACCAGATGCATAATGAATTCGGCGAATGTTATCCATTACATTTAGGCGTAACGGAAGCAGGTGATGGCGAAGATGGAAGAATAAAATC
>JBKJSZ010000420.1:0-3668 GCA_046593675.1 Ferruginibacter sp. | reverse complement strand
CGTTTTTCTCGAGATCATTTAAACAAGCTTCTAATGATTGATAGGCCATCCTTATAATTTGAACGTAAAAGTAGGTAAGGATGTTTTTGCCTACGCAAATTGTAAAACTTTACTTTTTCATATACATTACTTCCTTCACCAATTTTACGGTTCTTGGCACATCAGGAAGGTATGCAGCCACTAAATTGGGTGCATAATGCATAGGTGCATCGGCAGAACAAATTCTGCGGATCGGTGCATCCAGATAATCGAATCCTTCTTTTTGTATGATATAAGTTATTTCTGTAGATACGCCTGCGAATGGCCATTGCTCTTCCACAATTACAAGTCGGTTGGTTTTTTTCACACTTTCCAGAAAGGTGTGCCAGTCGAGCGGACGAATTGTTCTTAGATCAATCACCTCTGCGTTAATGCCTTCTTTTGCTAATTCTTCTGCAGCACCAAGAGCCACTTTCATCATTTTATTAAATGATACAATCGTAACATCGGTTCCTTCCCTAACTATTTTCGCCTCTCCGATTTTAATGATATACTCTTCTTCCGGCACATCCCCTTTTTCTCCATACATCACTTCACTTTCCATAAAAACAACCGGATCATCATCGCGGATGGCTGCTTTCAATAATCCTTTTGCATCATAAGGATTGCTAACAGAAATCACTTTTAATCCCGGGATATTTGCATATAAACTTTCGAATGCGGTAGAATGCTGGGCGCCTAATTGTCCTGCACTTCCATTAGGTCCTCTAAAAACGATTGGGCAACCAACTTGTCCACCACTCATGGCGAGCATCTTAGAAGCCGTATTCAGTATCTGGTCCAGAGCTAAAACAGCAAAATTCCAGGTCATATATTCTACAATGGGACGTAAACCATTTTGTGCGGCGCCAACAGCGATAGCCGTAAAACCTAATTCTGCGATGGGTGTATCAATCACTCTTTTTTCGCCGAATTCATCCAGCATACCCTGGCTTACTTTATAAGCACCATTGTATTCAGCCACTTCTTCACCCATTAAAAAAACACGGTCATCTTTCCGCATTTCTTCCTGCATAGCTTCTCTCAGGGCTTCTCTGAATGCAATTTGTCGCATGTATAATTAATTTAAAAATGGTGGCAAATTTATTGGATCAGCTGCATACAAACAAATGTGTATGATTATAGCCGGGACCAAGAATTTCAATGGTGATTAAATATTCTGGATAATCATGGCACTTGCACCACCGCCGCCATTACAAATTCCGGCAGCGCCATATTTTCCATTATTGATTTTTAGCACATTTATCAGCGTTACTATAATTCTTGCGCCACTGCAACCTAAAGGATGACCAAGGCTGACTGCACCTCCATGAACATTTACTTTAGCCGCATCTAATTTCAACCGATTGGTATTTTCAATTCCAACAACTGAAAATGCTTCATTTAATTCTACAAAATCAATATCGTCCATCGTCAATCCGGCTTTCGCCAAAGCTTTAGGTACGGCAACAGATGGCGTTGTTGTAAACCATTCCGGTGCCTGCTCAGCATCTGCATACGAAACTATTTTAGCAATAGGCGTTAACCCTAATGCTTCTGCTTTTTCTTTACTTATTAAAATAAGAGCAGCAGCACCATCATTCATGGTGGAGGCATTTGCAGCCGTAACGGTTCCGTCTTTTTGAAAGGCACCTTTTAATTCCGGAATTTTATCAAACTTCACATTAAAAGGTTCTTCATCTTTTTCAAAACGGATAGGATCACCTTTTCTTTGTGGAATTTCTACCGGAACTATTTCATTGGCAAATGCACCACTATTTACAGCAGCCTGGCTTCGTTTATAACTTTCAATGGCAAAAGCATCCTGTTGTTCGCGGGAAATACCACAAGTAGCGGCACAAAGTTCTGCGGCATTACCCATTGCTTTACCATCATATACATCAGTGAGACCATCTTTTGCGAGTCCGTCGGTTAATTCTGTATTTCCATATTTATTTCCCCAACGCATATTTTTTACATAAAAAGGAACATTGCTCATACTTTCCATTCCTCCGGCAATAACAATATCAGCATCACCAAGCATAATGCTTTGAGCACCTTGTGCAATCGCTTTCATGCCACTGGCACAAACTTTATTAATCGTTGTACAATTCACTTCATTCGGAAGCCCAGCAAATTTCGCCGCCTGGCGGGCAGGTGCTTGCCCGAGATTAGCCTGTAAAACACAGCCCATTAAAACATCGTTTACGGCCGACGCATCCACTCCTGCTTTTTCTAAAGCCCCTTTGATAGCAATGGCGCCTAATTGTGTAGCACTAAAATCTTTAAGCGAACCTCCAAAACTACCGATAGGCGTTCTTACGGCAGATAAGATATAAACTTCTTTCATGTAACAATTTTAAGATCGCAAAGGTAACAGATATCTCCTTGTTAGAAATACACCATAATTATGATTTCTTACACAGGATTGATATAATTGAAATATAAAATAGGGATTTCTAAAATTCTATTTGGGTATTTAAGCATAAAAAAGAGGCTGTACAAATACAGCCTCCCATCCAATAAAAATATGATACACTATTTTGTTTTCTTCTTAAATATTTCGCCGTTTGGCAGTATTTTAATTTTTGCCTTTTGTTCTCCTTTATTTAATTTGATCTCATACATATCCATGTCTTTATCATTTTCCTTATTAATCTCTTCAACTGTGTATCCTTCATAATTTTTATTCAGGTATTCATTTACCGCATCCGGAAGGTTTGAAGCTCCTTTAAGTGTTGTAGAGCTTTTTACCCATTCGCCACGTGTATTATACCAATCGATATAATCTTCCCCATTATTATTAAATCTTACAAAATAATAATCAGTTGTACGATCCATTTCATCCTCTTCAGAAGGCGTATAACGTGACCATTCTATTTTTTTAACTGCAGGATGTTTTTTATTAAAAGTAGTCTGGATATCCTTTGGAACCGCTTCTGTTGTAACTGAGATTGCATTTGATTCCATTTTAGCAGTTGCCGAATCCATGGTAGCTCCCTGGGTTGTTTCTATACGATTTTCTGTTTCTATAGATTTTTTTTGATCGCATGATACCAAAACTGTGGCTAAACAAATAGCCGAGACAATCATTTTGTTTTTCATAATTTATATTTATGATCATTAAAGAAAAATGATGCCAAGGATGAGTTGGTTTAAAATAAGGTAGGGTTTTCAGGTTGGGCTTCGTTGCCAAGTTGAGGTAAACCCGGCCATATAAAAGGTTCGTGTTTTTGTTTCCCATCCGATCTTTCCGTTCTGGAACGAATGGAAGAAACTGTCCAGCATTCCAGGTCATCAGATTCCGCTTTAAATTCAAGAATCTCCTGAATTTGCCGGTCATATAATTCCTTTTTCAACCATTCTATTTCCAATTCTTTTGGTAGAAATAAAGGCATCCTTTCTTTATTTTCCCCATCGTTATGAATATATTTCATTAATTGATTTGCCTTTGTGGTGATAATAGTGAAAGTTCCTATTAACTCGCCTGTTTCAGGATCTGGTACAGCAGAATAATTGTAAAAACCCGGAAGGCAAAACATTTTTCGGTTTCGCCACCGAACATGATAGGGAATTTTGTTTTTAAACCCTTTTACATTTCTGTGTTCATAAATACCCACCACAGGTATTAAGCAACGCTGGTGTTTAAT
>JBKJSZ010000231.1:0-3698 GCA_046593675.1 Ferruginibacter sp. | reverse complement strand
AGAGGTACTACTGGTGGTGCTGTACTTGGTATTTCTGGTGGTGGAACGGTTGCATTAGGTGTTCAGGTAATTAAGAATAACATCATTGATTCACTAACTTCTTCTGGAGCAAGTGTTACCAGTGCAGGTATTAATCTTACCGGTGCTGTGGTTTTAGATACAGTAACAAACAATACTATCAGAAATATAAGTGGATCTGGTGCTACTTCACCTATTGTAAATGGTATAGCCATTGCAGCAGGTACTACTGCACATATTCTAAAAAATAAAATTTATAATGTTTACCAGAAAAGAGCCCTGGCTACTACAGCAGGAGCTGTGAATGGTATCCTTGTTTCAGGTGGTACTACGGTAAATGTGGTAAATAACCTGGTAGGCGATTTAAGAGCTGATTCTGCTAACCTTGCGGATGCCGTTCGTGGTATCAGCATAACAAGCATCACGTCATCTAGTACAATCAACGTTTACTATAATACGGTACGTCTGGCTGCTACTTCTACCGGAGCTACATTTGGTACCAGTGGTTTATTCCATACAACCAGTGCAACTGCAACAACTGCTACCTTGAATATGAGGAACAATATCCTTGTTAACAAGAGTACGCAGAATGGAGCAGGTTTAACTGCTGCTTACCGCAGAAGTTCAACAACAATTACCAACTTTGGTAGTTCATCTAACAATAACTTGTTATATGCAGGCATTCCAGCTGCTAAAAATCTGATTTACTTCGGTACAGGTGGTGGTGTAAATGATTCCATTCCAACACTTGCCGCATATAAAACAAGAATGTCAACTCGTGAGACTGCATCTATTTCAGAAGATGCGCCATTCTTAAGTACTACAGGATCTAGTTCAACATTCCTGCATATCAATCCAGCAGTAGCAACTGCTATTGAGAGTGGTGCTGTTAATATTGCCGGAACCACCGATGATTTTGATGGCGACATTCGTCAGGGTAATGCAGGTTATTTAGGTACCAGCATTGCAGGAACAGATATTGGTGCTGACGAATTTGAAGGAACTCCTCAAGCTTGTACAAGCGCAAATGGCGGTACAGTTGCCTTCCCGAATGCGAAGAAGGCGGTATGTACAGCAAATACTACTGCTACTTTCTCTCCAACGGGAGTATCTACCGGAAGCAGCATTACTTACCAATGGAAAGTAACTTCAACTTCAGGTTCAGGATATACAGATGTTACAGTTGGAACAGGTGGAACTACCACTTCTTATACTACTCCGTCTAATCTAACTCCTGGTACTTATTATTACAAATTGTTTGTAACATGTACTGCAGGTGGAGGATTTACAGGATCATCTAATGAGGATACAGTTATCGTAAGTCAGACTCCTACGGCTGCAGCTGCTAATAATGGCCCGGTTTGTAGTGGAACACCTATAACATTAACTGGTACAACAGATGTAGGTACAACGTTTAGCTGGGTTGGTCCTAATGGATTCACGTCCACACAACAAAGTCCTACTTTCTCTCCGGCACTTGGCGGTTCAGGAACGTATACTTTCACTGCTACTAATAACGGATGTTCTGCATCAGCTACCACATCAGTAGTAGTAAATGCAACGCCTACTGCTTTCACGGTGTCTCCTTCAGCCATTTCATCATGTGGTGGAGATAGTGTTTTGATAACTTTAGGTTCAATTGGAAGTGGAACTCTTGGTACAGGAACAGTAGCGAATACTACAACAACACCATATAAAGGATTCTGGGGTGGAAATAAATCTCAACACTTATATACAGCTGCAGAATTAACTGCACTTGGTATGAGCGGAGGATCAAGTATTACTTCAATCAGTAGTGCAATAACGGCTTTCACAAGTCCTTACACCTTTAATAATTTTACAATTTCAATGGTTAATACAGCAGCAACTGCATTAACAACAACACCTGTAACTGGAACAACACCAGTGTTTGGTCCTGTTACATATGTACTTAGTGGTACTGCACCATTCACTGTTGCTCATACATTAACTACGCCTTTTGCATGGGATGGTACATCTAATCTAATTGTTGAATTCTGTTTCAATAATGTAGATGGAGGTGGAACAAGTGCACAAAGTGCAACTGTTACTTCAACAAGTGTAACAGGTGGTGCAGCGTATTTTTCTGCTGACAATAATGCGAATGTTTGTACTACTGCTAGTGGTTGGACAACGTCAACTTCACGCGTGAATCTTGGCTTAAACTTTACATCACAGCCAAACTATCCGGTAACATGGTCTCCTACAACAGGGCTGACTATAGCTGCTAATGGTTTAAGCGCAATGGCAGCACCTGCTACATCAACGGTGTATACAATAACATCTACTAATGGATCTTGTACTTCTTCTGGAACAAGTTCATTAACAATCAATCCGAAGCCGAACAGCTCAACCATCACTGGTACAACTACCGTATGTCAGAGTTCAGCTTCACCTTTGATTACATTCTCAGCTGGTACTGGTACAGCACCATATACATTCACTTATACAATTAACGGTGGTGCACCTCAAACGGTAACATCTACCGGTGGTACAAACCCTGTTTCTGTAACTGTGGCTGTTCCTACCACAACTGCTGGCACATTCACTTATGCATTAACTGCAATCAGCGATGTCTATTGCTCTAATACTGCAAGCGGAAGTGCAACAGTAACCGTTAATCCTCAAACAGCTGTAAGCTTTACAGGATTCAGTGGCGGTTCATATTGTTTAAATGGTACGGCAACGCTTACATCTAATCAAACATCAGGTATATTCAGTGGTCCTGGTATTACTAACAATGGAGATGGAACGGGTAGCTGGAGTGCAGCAACTGCTGGTGCAGGTACACATACCATCACATTTACTTATACAAATGGATTTAGTTGTGTAAGCACATCCACGCAAACAGTTACTGTATTGGCTAATGTTTTAGCTGGAACAGTAAGTGGTACTTCTCCACTTTGTATCGGTTCAACTGCCACGTACAGCACATCTGGTGCAACTGCGGGCGGAACATGGAGTAGTACTAATACGGCTGTTGCTACTGTAAACAGTACATCTGGTTTAGTTACAGCATTAACTGCGGGTACAACAGATATCACTTATACAGTTAACAGCGGATGTGGAAGTCCAACATCTTCATTCCAAACGTTAACGGTTAGTCCAAATGCAAATGCAGGAACAGTAAGTGGAACATCTCCACTTTGTACAGGAGCATCTGCTACATTCACTTCTAACGGTGATGCTGGCGGAACATGGAGTACATTAAATGGTGCTGTAGCTACGGTGAATGCAACAACAGGTCTGGTAACAGGTGTTGGAGCAGGAACAACCACTATACGATATACTAAAACAGGATGTAACGGGCCTGCAACTGCAGACTTCAGCGTAACGGTAACGGTATGTAACAGCATCGTAAATGTTACGGCATTCCTTGAAGGTTTCTATACTGGTCCAAATACTATGGCTGCAACTATCTATGATTTAGCTATGAGCACAAATGCTACAGAGACAGATAGTATTGAAGTTAATTTATGGTCAGTTGCATCATTATCGAATCCAACACCTGATTACAGTGTGAAGGTGGTTCTCCATACTAATGGTACAGCGAGTGCAACGTTCCCGGGTGCTACATTGGGCAACAGCTATTACATTGCCTTGAAGCACAGAAACAGCATAGAGACATGGAGTGCTGCACCGGTAGCGATCAGTGCATCTAC